>CAMORY010000048.1 GCA_946624395.1 uncultured Clostridia bacterium
AAAACACGTGCTGGGCGGAAACGGGGCTCGTATGCTTGCTTAAATTAGCGCTCGGCGCAACCAGCGGAATATTTACCGCGCGAAGTAGCGCCTGACACCCCGTATGCGACGGCATACGCAGGGCAAGCGTGTCGCCGCCCGCAACCGCTTCTTTGCAAATTACGCCCTTGCTTTCTAAAACCAAAGTCAAAGGCCCCGGCATATACGCTTTTATAAGGTCGTAAACGTAGTCTTCCGACACGCGTACGAGTTTAGTTATGTCGTAATCTTTATGTACGTGCGCTATCAGCGGGTTGTCCGAAGGTCTGCCCTTAACTTCAAATATCTTCTTAACGGCTTCAGAATTAGTGCCGTCTGCGGCGAGCCCGTACACCGTTTCGGTCGGCATACCGATAATCCCGCCCGATAAAAGAATTTCTTTAGCCTTTTCTATCCCTTCTCTAATGCTTAAAATTTCGGTCGTCATAACGCCTTTTGCCCTTTTAACTATCCACCGAAAATCTCGTCGTCTACGCTTTTTACACCCGCGGGCGCGGTAAACGCGTCCGCACTCTCGGGCGGAACGTCGTTATCGCTTACGGGCGGCAACTCTTCTTTTTCTATAGAAGGTTTAGCGTTTTTAACGCCCGAAGGTTCTTCTGCCTTTTCGTCCGGTTCACCCGTATCTTCGTTAAAGTTAACGAACCTTGTACACTCTTTCTTGAAGAAAAGTTTAATTGTATCAGTAGCACCGTTTCTGTGCTTGGCTACAATAAGTTCTGCAACATTTGGCTGGGGAGTTTCTTCACCAATTTTTCTTTCTTTTCCAATCATATCAGGTCGGTGAATAAACATAACTATATCCGCGTCCTGCTCTATAGCGCCCGACTCCCTTAAGTCGGAAAGTTGCGGGCGGCGCTTTTCAGATTCCACCGCACGCGATAATTGCGAAAGCGCTAAAACGGGTACGTTTAACTCTTTTGCGAGAATTTTAAGATTTCTCGAAATATCGCTGACCTGCTGTTGGCGGTTTTCATCTTTTATTCTTGACCTACTGTCCATAAGTTGTATGTAATCTATCATAATAAAATCCAAACCATATTTGCGTTTAAGCCTACGACACTTGGACAGAATTTCTTCTGGCGTTATTATCGAAGATTCATCGATAAATATGCGAGTATTCGACAGCATTTCTTTAGCTCTGTAGATTTTAAGCCACTCGGCACGTTGCATCTGCCCCTGAAGCGCCGTACTCATGCTCACGTTTGCAAGCGAACATAACATACGCTGAACTAACTGTTCTTTACTCATTTCCAAGGAGAACACGGCGCAGGACTTGCCCGACAGCGCGATATTTTCAACTAAATTCATAGCAAGCGAAGTTTTACCCATGGCGGGGCGTGCGGCGAGTATCATAAGGTCGCTGCCGTGAAAACCGTTAAGTAAATAGTCAAGTCGTCTATAACCCGTTTTTAGACCACTAAATTTAGCAGCATTTTTCGACAACTCGTCAAGAGTTGTCATAACTTCTGGAATTACCGAACCTATTTTATATACTTCACTTGTGTCGGCGGTATTCGCAATATCGTACACGGTTTTCTCGGCAATGGCAAGAGAATTTCTTTCGTTCTGACTAGACAGGCACTCCGATATTATACCCGTCGCGCCGCCTATAAGCCTGCGTAGCATACTGTCCCTTTTCACCATCGAAAGATAAGTGGCGTAGTTTGCGGAAGACGGCAGTATGTCGGTTAAACCCGTTATGTACGAAACGTCGCCCGCGTTTTTAAGGTTGCCCTGCTTTTCCAGCATATCGGTAAGCGTGATTATATCCACAGTGCGGTTTTCGTTTATAATATCCGCTATCGCGGTGAAAATCAGTTTGTGCGAAGACACGAAAAAATCGTCTTCGTGTAAAAATCCCGCTACTTCCACCTGAATTTTGGGGTCTAAAATGATACACCCCAAAAGCGCCTGTTCGGCTTCTAAACTGTGCGGCATTTCGCTTTTCACTTTACTTGCCATATCATTTTCTCCTTTATCTCTTGCGCTTATAATTTCTTAAACTCTTCAAGTGCGTCTTTAAAGACTTTGAACGCGCCTGTATACGGCTTATCTGTGGTCAAATCCACGCCCGCTTTTTTAAGCAGTTCCACGGGACTGTCAGAACCGCCCGAAGACAAAAAGTCAAAATAGTCTTTTACTGCGGGCGCGCCTTCCGTCAAAATTCTGTCCGCAATCGCGAGAGCGGAAATAATGCCCGTCGCGTACTTATACACGTAAAATGCGCGGTAGAAATGCGGAATACGCGCCCACTCGTACTTTATTTCACCGCCGTGCGTTATCGCCTTGCCGTAATATTTTTTGTTTAAGGCAAGGTAAATTTTACTCATATTGTCCTTGTTTAACGGTTCGCCCTTTTCGACTATCGAGTGCACCTTTTCTTCAAACTCCGAAAACTGCGTCTGGCGGAACAGCGTCGTCCGTATCATTTCCATAAGGTAGGACAAAAGGTACTTTTTAAGTTTAACGTCCTTTTCCGCTTTCAAAAGATAGCGGCATAAAAGAACTTCGTTTACAGTGCTTGCCACTTCCGCCACGAAAATCTTGTAATCGGCTTTAGCGTAGGCTTGGGTGCGGTTGGAAAAATAAGAGTGTATGCTGTGCCCCATTTCGTGCGCTATGGTAAACACGTCGTGCGTGGTCTGCTGATAGTTTAAAAGCACGAATGGGTGCGTGTCGAACACCGCTATACTGTACGCGCCGCTCCTTTTGCCGTCCGCTTCATACACGTCCAGCCATCTTTCGTCGTGCGCCTTATTAAGAAGCCCCACGTACTCTTCGCCAAGTACCGAAAGCCCCTTTACCACGAGTTTATACGCCTCGTCGTATTCGAGTTTAATGTCCGCGTTTTCGACGGTGGGAACGTACGCGTCGTACATATACATTTTATCGAGTTTTAACGCCTTTTTCTTTTCCGCCATATAGTCGTGCAAAAGCGGCAACGCCTTGTGAACGGAAGAAATAAGGCTTTTATAGACTTTAACGTCCACGTCTTCACCAGATAACGCGGCGGAAAGCGCGGAGGGGTATTTTTTGGCTTTGGCGTAGAACACGTCGCTCTTCACGCTGCCGTAATAGGTGGCGGAAATGGTGTTAATAAGCGAAACGTAGGCTTTATAGTACGCCTTGAACGCCTTTTTGCGCAAAGCCCTTTCGGGAGATTGCATATACACGCTGTAAAGCCCGTGCGATAACGGGTACTTTTTACCGCCGAAAGTAAAATGCCCTATAGGCAAATCGGCGTTGTCAATCTTGGTAAACACGTCCTTAAAAGACGAAAGCGCTTCGGAAGATAACGATAATAGCCGCTCTTCGTTTTCGGAAAGCACGTGCTCTTTATTTTTAAGCACGCATTTAAGGAAATAATCGTAATCGGAAAGCGCGGGGTTTTCTATATAAGAAATTATCACCGACTTGTCGAGCGCGGTAATTTCAGGTACGACGAACGCGGTTTTAGCGCCGAAATTCACCGCAACGTAGTTTATCCTGTTTAAAAGCGCGTCGAATACGCTGTCTTTAGTGTTTTCGTCGTGTTTCATATAGGCGTAAACCGACAGTTTTTCCAAAACCCTGCCCGTTTCTTCCTGCTTTTTCATACAGGCTAAAAACCCGTCTGCAGTGCCTAATTTGCCGCGGAACTTTTCAAAATCCACGTCCTTTATTTTATTGAAGTCCGCTTCCCAAGCGTTTAAATTTTCATAAATATCTTCGGTAGCCCACTTATACTTTAAATCCACTTTTACTACCCCTTAACGCACTAATTTTTGTTGCTATGTATGGGCGCGGGAATACGTCCGCCGCGGGCAATCAACGTTTCGCACCCGTAAGAACTTACCGCCATAATGGGCGCTTGCCCTAAAAGCCCGCCGAAATTCACGCTGTCGCCCACCTTTTTATTTGGCACGGGAATAACCCTTACCGCGGTGGTTTTGTTGTTTATCATACCGATAGCCGCTTCGTCGGCTATAATGCCCGAAACGGTTGACGCGGGCGTATCGCCGGGGATTGCCACCATATCTATGCCCACGCTGCAAACCGCGGTCATTGCTTCGAGTTTATTTATATCTATCGCACCTTTTTCAGCAGCGTTAATCATACCTATATCTTCGCTTACGGGGATAAACGCGCCCGAAAGCCCGCCGACAGACGAACTTGCCATAACGCCGCCCTTTTTAACCGCGTCGTTAAGTAGCGCGAGCGCGGCGGTAGTACCGTGCGCGCCGACCGAAGAAAGACCTATTTCTTCCAATATATGCGCGACCGAATCCCCCATAACGGGCGTGGGGGCTAAAGATAAGTCCACTATACCGAATTCCGCATTTAAACGCTTTGCCGCTTCGCGCGCTATAAGCGTACCCGCGCGGGTAATCTTAAACGCCGTCTTTTTAATAACTTCGGCAATCTCGTCAATCTTAGCGCCGCGCATATTTTTGATGGCGTGATGCACTACCCCGGGCCCTGAAACGCCGACGTTTATAACCGTTTCGCCTTCGCCTACGCCGTGGAACGCACCCGCCATAAAGGGGTTATCTTCCACCGCGTTGCAAAACGCCACGAACTTGGCGCAACCCAAGCCGTCTTTATCTTTGGTCTTATCGGCGGTCTCTTTTATGATTTCGCCAAGCAAGCGCACCGCGTCCATATTGATACCCGTTTTAGACGAACCGACGTTTACCGAAGAACATATCCGTTCGGTAGTTGCCAGCGCTTCGGGTATACTCTCTATAAACTTACGTTCGTACGAAGTCATACCCTTTTGCACGAGTGCCGAATATCCGCCCAAAAAGTCTATACCGAGTTCGTTTGCCGCCCTGTCAAGCGCTTTGGCTATAATAACGCCGTCGCCTCCTGTTGGCGCTGCGATTAAACTTACGGGCGACACGGAAACGCGCTTATTGATTATCGGAATACCGTAGGTTTTAGAAAGAGTGTCCGCAACGGAAACGATATTTTCCGCTTTCTTACAAATCCTGTCGTAAACGGCGTCCGCGGTGGCGCGTTCGTCTTCTCTTATGCACGGCAAAAGAGAAATGCCCATAGTTATGGTTCTTATGTCAAGGTGTTCTTTTTCCACCATATTGACGGTTTCTATAATTTCGTTTTTGCTTAACATACTATCCCGCCTTAAAGAGAGTGCATTGCGTTAAAAATATCTTCGTGCTGAACGCGTATGACTACGCCCGCTTCTTTACCCGTTTTATCGAGCGTGGCGGCAAGTTCCGCCACCGAGATTTTATCGCCCAAGTCGCACATCATTATCATGGTAAAATTGCCCTGAACGATGGTTTGACTTATATCTTCGATATTCACGTCCTTTTCCGCAAGCGCGGCGGAAACCTTTGCGATAATGCCCGCCTTGTCCTTTCCTATAACGCTGACTATTGCTTTCATAAATTTCTCCTTTAGTTTTAAGATAATATTTCGTAGGATATAAGCACGTTCCCCTGCGTTATGTAGGAAACGTTTGCTTCTATCGGAATTTCGGGGAAAGGCTTTTCGTAAAACACCAAAACCTTTCTCTCGAAAAAATCTTTCTTGTACTTGTTCCACTCTATAAACACAAGCGACTTAAAGTCCACGCCGTCTTTATCCTGCATCGTTTCGTCATACTCCAAAAAACTGCCCGTAGACGTTTCACGTAGTCCCGTGGACATATGTACACACATTTTGTAATACCTGTTCACGCGCTTGAAAATTATACCGAGATAAATAAAAGAAAACACGACGAATATCGCGGTAATCGGGTAATGCACCCATTTAATAAGCGATATTTTATCCGCCGTATCCCCGTAGCCCTTATATGGCAAGGTTCTGTAGTATATAAAAAACGCCACGCTTATCGCAAGGTATACGCCCAACACGATAAAATAGATTATAAGCGTTTTCTTTCTCTGTTTTTTCGAAGCCGTTAAATCGGCGTCGGTATAATATTCCGTCATTTTATCTTCCCTTATGTCAGAAACTGAATAAATTTCTCACCGCGCTTGCGATATTATCGAAAAATTTGTTTATACCCCTTGTTTTCAACGCAAACTCGCTTACCACGCCGACTATCTGCGATTTTTCGCAAGTCCCGAACTCCGACCTGCTGTCTTTACTGTGTTCTCTGTTGTCGCCGAGATAGAAAATCTGCCCTTCGGGAACAAGAAACCCGTCCGCGCGCGGGTCGTCCCAAAAAGTTATGCCTTGCGCGTCGAGATAGGGTTCGGAAAGTTTTACAAACTCCGTTTCGCCCGACTTTTTAAGATAGACGTAGCCGCCTTCTATCTTCACGGTGTCGCCGCCGAACGCAATTGCGCGCTTTATAAGCCAGTCGCCGCCGGCTTTTTCACCCGAAATAACTATTATATCTCCGTACGTCGGGGCGCTATAGACGTTGACCGACACAAGGTCGCCGTCTTTAAGCGTAGAATACATAGAACTGCCGCTTACCATAACTTTTACGAACACGAAATTATTTACGATAATGAAAGCAGCAAGTATAAGCAGTAAAACGGAAGACACCGCGCTGAAAATAACGCTCGATTTTATTTCGCGGTTGCGCTTGCCGTAAAGCGAAGTGCCGCGGGTTATCACTTTATCCGGCATCGCTTTCACCTTTCCCGTAATAGACCGCAATCATCTTTTCGGCGTCTGGTACGGAAACGAATATAACTCTGCCGCACGTTAAGCATTTTAACTTCACGTCCGCGCCCGTACGGATTATTTCCCACTCCCTGCCGCCGCAAGCGTGGGGCTTTTTGGATTTAATTTTATCGCCTACCGTAAACTTCATACTCTTTCCCGAATTGAAATTATGTTCAAACCCCTGACCGATTAAACCCACAAAAGGTTGTTGATTAAAAACTCTTCGTCCGCGGAGATTTCAAGCGCTTCAACGTGTTCGTACGTTTTAAGGCTCATACCTTCCGCCGTTTTGAAATTGTTGTTTTCAAGTTTTACGTTCTGCCAAAGGTTGCCAAACAGTTTAACACCCGCAACGTATTCCGTCTTGTTGCCGAAATAATCGGTTATCGCCTTAACGTGCAAGTCGCAATCGTTTTGCACAAATACGTCCAGCATCAGGATAGCACCTTCGGACGGCTTGTATTTTACCGCGTTCACCTTAAACGTAAGAATACCTTTCGGGCAGAACAGCCCCGCTATATCCATAGGTCCGTTTTTAACTTTAACAACGGCGTGCGCGTCGGTATTAACTACGTACGCCCCGTCGGAATTTTCCGTTGCGGGGTAAAACCCGTTAGTACCTAAAGACATACGCGAAGAATAAAACACCCTGTGTCTGTTTAGTTCCGCCGTTTCGCCCTCTAAAAACTTCTTACAGAAAATCGGGGAACAGATATTCAGCCCGTTTTCGTATTCCGCACGGGCGAAGAACATAACCGCTTCGGAATCCTTATACGGAGCGTACTCGAAAACGTAAACGCCGTTTTTGGCTTTTTCGTAATTTACCACTCTCCGCCACGAACGCAACGCCGCGTGCAATTCTTCTTCGGCAAAAAACACGGAAAGATTTTTAAGCCCCGCTTTGTCGGGCATAACTTCCACGCGTAAAATACCGTTCTCCGCCGCGCTCTTTAGCGATATTTCGCCCGCAAGGCTCGCCTTGTCCTTTAGCAGAAACTCGTTTAAGAATACGAGCGCCCCGCTCATACACTCCGCATTTATTTCCCTTCTCCCGCCCACGGAATAATCCACTGCGGTATACAGTTTTTCCGACACGCGCGAAACGGTGTCGTAAGCGCGGTCTACGTCGTAATCAGGGCTGTTAGTGGGCGAAACCAGCATAAGCGGGCATTTCACGTGCGCCGCGTACGCCTGCGGTTCTACGCCCGCGAGATATTTAAGCGCGTCGTCGTTAAACTGCGGTTCTTTTTCGTCGCCGAACTTATCTATGCCGCGATAGCCTTTCCAGCCCGCGTTAGCAACTATAACCGCGCAGGACAGCCCGCAGTCGCTGGATAGCGTCTGCCACACGGCGGTTGCCGCGCCGCCTATCGCGAAAACACCGATTTTATTTA
>CAMORY010000049.1 GCA_946624395.1 uncultured Clostridia bacterium
CTCAACGGCAAAAAGATTGCCGTTGCGGAATCGTTTACGGGTGGCAGGGTAGCGATGGAAATAGTTAAGAATTCGGGAGCGTCGGAATACTTTAACGAAGGCGTAGTCGCATACACTAACGAAAGCAAAGTAAAGCGGCTGTCCGTTTCGGAAAGCGATTTAAAAGAATACGGCGCGGTGAGTGCGAAAGTCGCTTTCGAGATGGCGGCGGGGCTATTTAAAAGCGGAGAGCCCGATATCGTACTCGCAACGACGGGGATTGCCGGACCTTCGGGCGACGGGACGGACGTTCCCGTAGGGCGTTGCTTTATAGCGGCGGGTACGAAACGCGGTATTCACACCTATAAATTCGACTTTACGGGCGACCGTGAAGAAGTAACCGAAAAAGGAGTCAACGCGGCGTTGTTTTACGCCGTTAAAACGATAAAAAATTTATAAAAAGGAAGATAACGATGGACGAAACCAAAATGAAAGCGCTTGACGGAGTGATGGCGCAGATAGAAAAACAGTACGGCAAAGGCGCGATTATGCGTTTAGGACAGGACGCGGGCGACAGTAATATAGAAGTGTTGCCCACGGGTTGCTTATCGCTTGACCTTGCGATAGGCGTCGGCGGGCTTCCGCGCGGCAGGATTATTGAAATTTACGGACCGGAGTCTTCGGGCAAAACCACCGTTGCGCTCCACTGTATAGCGGAAACGCAGAAAGCGGGCGGTATTGCGGCGTTTATCGACGCGGAACACGCGTTAGACCCCGTGTACGCAAAAAATCTCGGCGTAAATCTCGACGAACTGTACGTTTCCCAACCCGATACGGGAGAACAGGCGCTGGATATTACCGCTTCGCTCGTTTCGAGTAAGGCGGTGGATATTATAGTCGTGGACTCGGTTGCTGCGCTAACGCCTAAAGCGGAAATAGAAGGGGATATGGGCGATTCGCACGTAGGTCTACAGGCACGGCTTATGAGTCAGGCGCTCCGTAAACTTACGGCTATAACTTCTAAATCCAAGACCTGCATTATATTTATCAACCAACTTCGCGAAAAAGTGGGCGTAATGTTCGGCAACCCCGAAGTTACCGCGGGCGGCAAGGCGCTTAAATTCTACGCCAGCGTGAGAATTGACGTCAGAAAGTCGGACGCGCTTAAAGATTCCGAAGGCGCGTATGGCAACCACACGAAAGCAAAAATCGTTAAAAACAAGGTCGCTCCGCCCTTTAAGACCGCCGAATTCGACATTATTTTCGGTAAAGGTATTTCGCAAGGCAGTTGTCTTGTGGATTTAGGTTTAGAGTACGATATTCTGGATAAGAGCGGCGCGTGGTTTTCGTATAACGGCGAAAAGATTGCGCAGGGCAGGGAAAAAGCGGTCGCTTATCTCGAAGAGAACAAAGAGGTCGCAGAAGAAATCAAAGCCAAAATTCTCGACAAATTTTATAACAAGACCAAAACGGATAAAGACTGATAAATCTTTGACTTGTCAGCGAAAAAGTAGTATAATAAAAAAGGTGCGTAAAGCACTTTAAATTAAACAGGAGGGCATAAAATTTATGCAAAATTTCAATTACGGCTCCCTGTTCTTGGCGATAGAAGGCAGCGTTGTCGCGCTTATTGCGTTAGGCGTAGCGATTGCGGCGGCGGTAGCGGGCTTATTTATCGGTAAAATAATTCAGAAAAAGTCTTTTGAAAAGGAAAACGGTGAACTCGCAAAATGGGTGGAAGAACGCAAGTCCGAAACCAGAGAAGAGTGTAAACAAATCAAAAAAGAGGCTATTTTAGAGGCAAAAGAACAGGAACTGAAATTAAGGAACGACTTCGAAAAAGAAGCGAAGGAAAAGCGTGCGGAACTTGCCCGCACGGAAAACAGACTCAACCAAAAGGAAGAGTCTTTGGACAAAAAGGAAGAAAATCTTTCCCGCCGTAACGAAGAGACGACGCGTCAGCAGAACGCTCTTCGTGAAAAGCAGTCGGAAATGGACAAGAAACTCGCGGAAATCTCCGCCCAGCACGACAAGATGATTGCGGAGTTCGAGAAAGTTTCGCAGATGTCAAAAGAAGAAGCGAAAACCGAACTTATCGCGGCGATAACCGACGAAGCGAAAAGGGACGCGGCAAGGCTGGTTAAAGAAATCGAAGCCGAAGCCAAAGAAGAAGGCGACAGAAAGGCGAGAGACATAGTAAGTCTTGCTATTCAGAAATGCAGCACCGAACAGGCGACCGAACTCACCGTATCGGTAGTGCCGCTACCTTCCGACGATATGAAAGCGAGAATTATCGGGCGCGAAGGCAGAAACATCAGGGCGTTAGAGAACGCCACGGGCATAGAACTTATAATCGACGACACGCCCGAAGTGGTTATCGTGTCGGGTTTCGACCCCGTAAGGCGCGAAACGGCAAGGATTGCGCTTGAACGCCTTATTCAGGACGGCAGAATTCACCCCGCAAGAATAGAAGAAACGGTCGAGAAAATCAAAAAAGAACTCGACCAGCAGATAAAGGAAGCGGGCGAAGCGGCTATGTTCGAGTGCGGCATTTTCGGGCTTCACCCGGAACTAGTCAAACTTTTAGGCAGACTGAAATTCCGTACGAGTTATGGACAGAACGTCTTAAAACACTCTATAGAAGTGTCGCATTTAGCGGGCGTTATGGCTAACGAACTCGGCGTGGACGTGGCACTCGCAAAGCGCGCTGGGCTTTTGCACGATATAGGTAAAGCGGTGGACTTCGAGATAGAAGGCACGCATATGCAGATAGGCGCGGACCTTGCGAAGAAATACCGTGAAAACGGGCACGTCGTGAACGCAATTTTAGCGCACCACGGCGACGTGGAAGCAAAAACCGTCGAAGCGGTGCTCGTCGCCGCGGCGGACAACATTTCGGGCGCAAGACCCGGGGCAAGGCGCGAAACCACGACCAACTATATCAAACGTTTACAGAAACTCGAAGAAATTTCGGGGAGTTTTAAGGGCGTGGAAAAGTGCTACGCTATTCAGGCGGGCAGAGAAGTGCGCGTAATGGTAAAACCCGAACAGGTAAACGACGCGCAGACGTTATTCCTTGCCAAAGAGATAGCAAAGAAAATCGAAAAAGAAATGGAATATCCGGGGCAGATAAAAGTCAACGTCATAAGAGAGTGGCGCGCGACGGAATTCGCAAAATAAAACACGATTTTAACGCCTTGCCTTTTAGCGGGGCGTTTTGCGTATTAAAGCGTTTTTAAGGAGATACAATGAACGGTAAAAACTTGCCGGAACTTTTCGGCATTAACGTGTTTAACGACAAAGTGATGCGTGAAAGGCTGGACGAAGAAGCGTATAACGCCGTCCGCCGCGCTATAGAAGAAGGCGCGCCGCTTACCCACGCCGCGGCAAAAAAGGTTGCGGCGGCTATGAAAGAGTGGGCAATCGAAAAGGGCGCTACGCATTTTACGCACTGGTTTCAGCCCATGACGGGCATCACCGCCGAAAAACACGACGGCTTTGCCGAACCCGATAAAAACGGCGATTTGATTATGAAATTTTCCGAAAAATCACTCGTCAAGGGCGAATCGGACGCGTCGAGTTTTCCGTCTGGGGGCTTGCGCGCAACGTTCGAAGCGCGCGGCTATACCGCTTGGGACCCCACGTCTTACGCGTTCATAAAGGACAGGAGCCTGTATATTCCGACGGCGTTCTGTTCCTACGGCGGCGAAGCGCTGGACAAAAAGACGCCGCTTTTAAGGTCAATCGAGGCTTTAAGCAAACAGGCAGTTCGGGTACTTAAACTTTTCGGCAATAAAACGGTAAAAAGAGTAGTGCCGACCGTCGGCGCGGAACAGGAATATTTTTTGATAGACAAAAGCGTTTACGAAAAACGCCTTGACTTAATACATTGCGGCAGAACGTTGTTCGGCGCGCGCCCCGCTAAAGGACAGGAACTCGAAGACCATTATTACGGCGCTATAAAGTCCCGCGTTTCGGACTTTATGAAAGAAGTGGACGAAGAACTTTGGAAACTCGGCGTGTACGCTAAAACCGAACATAACGAAGTTGCGCCCGCACAACACGAACTTGCGTGCGTTTACAGTACGGTAAACACCGCTTGCGACCAGAACCAGTTGACGATGGAAACGCTAAAGAGCGTTGCAAACCGCCACGGTATGGTGTGTCTGTTGCACGAAAAGCCCTTTGCCTCGGTAAACGGCAGCGGCAAGCATAACAACTGGTCGCTTACTACCGACGCGGGCGAAAACCTTTTAGAACCCGGCGACACCCCGCAGGAAAACGCGCAGTTTTTATTATTCCTTTTGGCGGTGATAAAGGGTGTGGACGAATATCAGGACTTGTTAAGAATTTCCGTTGCCACGGCGGGGAACGACCACCGCTTGGGTGCGGACGAAGCGCCGCCCGCCATAGTTTCCGTCTATCTCGGCGAAGATTTGGAAAGCATTTTAAAATCCATTGAAAAAGGTAAAGCGTATTCTGCGCTTAAATCGGAAGACCTTAAGATAGGCGTTTCCGCACTTCCGCCCATACAAAAGGACTCTACGGACAGAAACAGGACTTCGCCCTTTGCGTTTACGGGCAATAAGTTTGAATTCCGTATGGTAGGCTCTGCTACGAATATCGCCTGCCCCAACTTTATCTTAAATACCATAGTTGCCGACGAACTTGCTGGCTTTGCGGATGAGCTTGAAAAGGCTGAAGATTTTAACGCGGCGCTATCAAGCCTTATAAAGCGCACTATAAAGAAACATAAGCGCATAATTTTCGCAGGCAACAACTATTCCAAAGAGTGGGAAAAAGAAGCGGAAAAGCGCGGGCTTAAAAATTACAAAACCACGGTGGACGCGCTTCCGCACTATACCGACGCGAAAAACTTAAAACTGTTCAAACGCCAGAACGTGCTATCCTTAAGCGAGATAAATTCCCGTATGGAAATACTTTTGGAAAACTACGCTAATATCGTTCATATAGAAGCGATAACCGCTTTAGATATTGCGAGAAAGGAAATAACCCCCGCAATAATCGCGTACGAGAGTTTCGTTATAAGCGAACTTAACGAAAAGAAGGCTCTTGGCGATTATAACTGCGATTTGGAAAAGGGGATTCTCGATAAAATTTCCGCGCTTTCGGGCAAGTTTGCCGCTGCGGTGGAAAAACTTGCCGCGGATATAGACGGGTATAGCGTCTCAAGCGGCAATTACGAAAAAGCACTTTATTGCAAGGACAAACTGCTTGCCGATATGGAAACGGTGAGAAAATACGCCGACAGGGCGGAACTGATTTTGAGCAAAAAATTAAGTCCGTTCCCGACGTACGAAGATATTTTATACAGTATAAAATATTGACAAATGCACATATATCGCGGCGCTTAAAAATTTTTAAGCGCCGCGATATGTTTAAAAACGAATTTGGCAAAATTTCAAGACAAATTCGCTTTTTCGGGCGTTTTTTGATTGACTTTATTTGCGCTTTGATTATAATAGAAATTAGCACTTAAAAGAAGAGAGTGCTAAAAAACAAACGGGAGACAGACTTAAAATGAAACAATTTAAAACCGAATCGAAAAGAATACTCGATTTAATCATTAACTCAATCTACACGAATAAGGAAATATTCCTGCGCGAACTTATATCGAACGCGTCCGACGCTATCGATAAACTTAAATTTATCTCGCTGACGGACACGACGGTAAATTCCGATTTCAAAATCAATATAGCGGTAGACAAGTCGGCGCGCACGCTTATAATCGAAGACAACGGCATAGGTATGCCCGACAAAGATATGGAAAAAAACCTCGGCA
>CAMORY010000050.1 GCA_946624395.1 uncultured Clostridia bacterium
ACTATGAATAGCCTTAAACAGTTTTTCGGATGGGACTTGAACCCACTCACCGCGTTTAGCGTCTTTAGCGCCGTAGGGCACTTCGTAGTACCTATCAAGCCCCCTGAAATGGTCTATTCTTATATAGTCGAATTTTTTAAGTTCGCGCGAAATGCGTTCCGCCCACCATTTAAATCCTTCTTTTTCAAGCGCCGAATAGTCGTAAACGGGGTTGCCCCACAGTTGACCGTCAGTGCAAAAATAATCGGGCGGCACGCCCGCCACGGTTTTGGGCGTAAAATTTTCGTCCAACTTGAATATTGTCGGGTTTTCCCACACGTCGACGGAATCAAGCGCAGGATACAAGGGCAAATCGCCGAATATGCTTACACCGTTATCGTTAGCGTACTTTTTAAGCGCAAACCACTCTTTTTCCGCTTCGAACTGAATAAACTGCCAAAAATCCGTTTCTTCGGCGTAGTCTTTATAAAACTCGTCAAGTGCGAATTTGTCGCGCCGCGAATACCTGTCTTCCCACTCGTAAAAATGTTTCTGCCCCGACGCGTATTTAAGCGTCATATAAAGCGCGTAGTTATAAAACCTGCCGCTTTTTTTGAACGCTTTGAATTCCGCGTCTTCTTTATCGAACCTTGAGAAAGCTTTTTTAAGGAGCGGAAGTCTTACCGAATACAAAAACCCGTAGTCGATACACTCCGCGTCGGACTTGCAAAACTCCGTTTCTTCTTTAGTCGCAAGCCCCTTTTCAAGCAGAATTTCGGGACTGATAAAATAGGGGTTAAAAGAGTAGGAACAAACGGACGAATAGGGCGAATTGCCGTACCCCGTCTGAACTAAGGGCAGTATCTGCCACACGCTTTGCCCCGCTTTTTTAAGATAATCTATAAACCCGTACGCCCCGCTTCCGAAATCGCCTATTCCGTACCCACTCGGCAGCGAAAACACGGGCATTAAAATTCCGCTTTGTCTTTTCATTTGCGCCTTAAATCAGTTTATGCTTTTTATGTTCCGAATATAAGCAAAAACCGCCGAAACTCGTCGGCGGTGTTTGCTTAAAAAATAATGTACGCTTCTCTTTCCGCGCCGACTGAAACGTATTTGATTTTGGCTTCCGTCGCCTTTTCGATAAACTCTATATACTCTATCGCCTCTTTGGGAAGTTCTTCTTTCTTGCGACAACCGCTGATATCTTTCTTCCAGCCCTTAAAGGTCTTAAGTACGGGTTTATAGCCGTCAAGTTGTTGCGAGAACGGGAAGTCCACGGTTTGAACCCCGTCTTTTTCGTACGCCACGCACACTTCTATTTCGTCGAAATCCGACAGCACGTCAAGTTTTGTAAGCGCTATTTCGTCCGCGCCCTGCATCCTGATACCGTACCTGCTTGCCACCACGTCGAACGGACCTACCCTTCTCGGTCTGCCCGTCGCCGCGCCGTACTCGCCGCCCGCTTTCCGCAGCGTTTCCGCCTTGTCGCCGAAATATTCAACCGTGAAAGGACCTTCGCCCACACAGGTGGAATAGGCTTTCATAATGCCGATTGATAAATCAAGTTTATGGTTGGGTATCCCCGCCCCGATAGGCGCGTAAGCCGCTATTGAGTTTGACGAACTCGTGTACGGATAAATTCCGAAATCAATGTCGCGAAGAGCGCCGAGTTGCGCTTCGAACATAATTTTCCTGCCCGCTTTTGCGGCTTTATCGAGATATAAACTGACGTCGCATATAAACGGCTTTAAAATTTCGCCGTACTTTTTAAGGTGTTCCGCCATTGCGTAAACGGAAACAGGTTCAGCGCCGTATACGCCCGCAACGGTCAGGTTTTCCCACTCCACGATATCGGCAAGCCGTTCGTGAAGAGCGTCCATATCGAACAGTTCGCCCATACGCAGCGCCTTTTTCATATATTTATCGCCGTAAGAAGGCGCAATGCCGCGACGTGTAGAACCGAATTTTTTATCCGAAAGCCTTGCTTCTTCCAAGCAGTCCCGCTGAACGTGATAAGGCATACAGATTACCGCTTTATCGCTTATCTTAAGGTTTTCAGGCGTAATTTTTATGCCCGCGTCAATAAGCCGCCCCATCTCTTCGACAAGGTGCTTTACGTCTATTACCATACCGTTGCCCATCACGTTTACGACGCTTTCGCGAAGTATACCGGACGGCAACAGGTTCAAAATAAACTTGCCGCGTTCGTTTATGACCGTATGCCCCGCGTTATTGCCGCCCTGATAACGTACGACTATATCGTAATCGAAACTTAAAAGGTCGACCATACGCCCCTTGCCTTCATCACCCCAGTTGATACCTGAAATAGCAGTTAACATTTTTTCTCCTTGTATAAATTGTTTTTACGAAAAAAATTATGCAACATTTTTTTCGTTTTGTCAATATCTTCACAAAATAAAAGTATTACTATTTCTTATAGCCCTTTATAAGCCGAACCCGCCGTCCACGGAAAAATCCTGTCCCGTAATAAAATCGGCTTTTTCGGAACATAAATACGCGCAGAGTTCTGCAATTTCTTCTGGTTTTCCTATTCTGCCGACGGGCGTGCGCGAAATAATTTCAGCCATTTCTTCTTTGGAAAATCTTGCGTTCATATCCGACGCTATAACCCCGGGACACACGCAGTTTACGCATACCCCAGACGGCGCAACTTCCTTGGCGAGCGCTTTAGTTAAGCCTATAAGCGCCGCTTTGGACGCGGAATACGCCGTTTCCATACTTGCGCCCAACTTTCCCCATACAGACGACACGAACACGATTTTACCGCGCTGTCTTTTTATCATTTCAGGCAGGCATAATTTAGAAAGAATAAACCCCGCGCGCACGTTTACCGCAAAAATATCGTCCCACTCTTCGGTCGTCGTATCGGTTAAAAGTTTATAAACGTCTATACCCGCGTTTAAGATAAGCGCGTCCACGTGCCCGAAGTTCTTTTTTGCAAAACCGTAAAGCGCGTTTATTTCGCACTCGTTTTTAAGGTCGGCGTGTACGCCGAAAAACAAATCTTTATATCTTTTTTCAAGTTCTTTCGCTTTGCTTTCGCCCTTATTAAAGCCGCCCACGACGAAATAGCCGTTTTCGATAAATTTTTCGGCAAGCGCGCCGCCTATAGCGCCACTTGCACCCGTTATCAAAGCCGTTTTCATAATTACTCTTTAAAAAGAAAAATACCCGCAAAAAAGTTTTGCGGGTAAATTTTGCACTATTAACCCTTAACGCGCTCCATATATTCGCCCGTTCTGGTGTCTACCCTTATAAGTTCGCCTTCGTTTACGAACATAGGCACTTGGATTTTAGCGCCCGTTTCCAAAACCGCTTCTTTTGTAGCGTTGGTTGCCGTGTTGCCCTTGACCGACGGGTCGGACTGAACTACGCGCAGTACCACGAAGTTTTCACACTCG
>CAMORY010000051.1 GCA_946624395.1 uncultured Clostridia bacterium
GACATTAGAGAGGATTGCCGTGCCGCGGTTTGTTAAGAACAGCGTCAGCACCGCAACGAGTGCCAAAGGTCTTACGTACGGATTTATGAACGTTCCGCTTATAAAACAAATCGCCGCGCCCGCTTCCCAGATTAAAAACAGCATTTGCGAGTTGGACGCCTTGCGTAAAAAGTCCCTGTCTTCAAAGAAAAAGTATACGGCGGTTATTGCGAGAATCAGCGCGATTATTACCGAAAAGTCCACTATCGCGCTACTCGACAACGCCTCTTTTGCTTCTTTCCCCGCGGAAACGGCGTTAAGCACGCACACCCCCGCGAACAACAACGTAAACACTATCAGGTTTATTACGTAAACCGTTATAACAAGCGCCAAGTCTTTCTTGGACCACTTCTGCAGTTTCAAAGATTTACCTTTTGTTGCCATAAATTTCTCCGTTTATCCGTAAAATATCCTTCTGTAAATAATTTTAACCGAATATTCGTAATTTCCGCTAGACAGCGCGGTTTTTTCCACCGACAAATCAAGAATTTCCCCGTCGCCGAACGCTGCGCGGGCAAAAATCTCCGCCGCGACTTCGTCGCCGTCTTTTTCGGAAAGATAATTATAATCGTATTCCGCTTTAACCGAAACGGTCGCAATAACGCCCGTTTTTACTTCCGTTTCCTTAATAACGGCAAACCCGCCGACCATCGCTTCGCCGACCGCTACTTTATCGCCCGCCTTTTTAAGCGCCGTGCCGCGGTAGACCTTTATATACTCTATCTCGCCGTCCACGCCTGACACCAACGCTTCTTTATCGCCGCCAAGCGTTTTTACGGGATTTGGCGAAAGGATGAGATTTATTTTAAGGCGGTTGCCCACCTTTACACATTCCGCAAACGAGATTTTATCCGTCGCCGCAAGTATTCCGTCCGAAAGTTCGGCAAGGTCTGCTTCTGAAAACCGTGTGAACGGTTTTACCCCGCGCGAATTAAGATACGCGTCCACTTCGCGCGAATACACGCTTCCGCTGCCGTAATAGTCGACGGAAAAAATAAAATCGTCAAAAAACGCGGCTATCAGAACGAACAACAAAGCGCCTATAAAAAGCCCTGCGTTCCGTAAAATTTTCAACAAAAAGCGATGCCGACCTTTTTCGCCGACTTTTTTTATATTGTAGCACATTTCCCGCGTAATTGCAAAAAATTTTTCGGTATCGGCAAAACTTACGGAAATCACTGCGGTTTTATTATCGGATTTTATAAAATCCTTTATAAGCACGCCCTTGTTTTTCAGAGTATTGACAAGATTGTCCGAATTTACGCCCGAAATTTTATAAACGTTATATAACTCTAAATTTTTTCTACCGATTTTATTTTTCCGCAAACCGCCAAATCCCCCGCGCAATATTTTTTGACGAACAGCCCTTCGCCCGTTATTTTTATTTCGCCCTTTTTAAGGTACAGTTCCATCTTTTCCTGCGAATAACTTTTTATAGCCTTTACCCCTTCTACGTACGCCGCACTTTCACCGAACAGCATAACCCTGAACGCGGGCGCGGCGTTTTCCCCGCCGAACACGCTTAAAATCTCGTCGATAAAACTCATTGACCGAAAATTCCTTATATAGTTATCTCTTAAAATTTTATGCCGCAACGGTCAGTAAAAATAACTTTTTAAAATTATCCCGCCCGCGGCAAGCCGCGGGCGGGATAAAATTTAACGGTAAATTCAAAAACCCTTTACTTTTCGCTTCTGTAATAGTTGATAAGACAGCCCTTTATTATTATTTCCTTTTCGGTGGGGGTAAGGTCGCCGATTTTAAGCGTTATTTTGCGCTTATTTTCGCCT
This sequence comes from uncultured Clostridia bacterium, assembly GCA_946624395.1. Lineage (GTDB taxonomy): Bacteria > Bacillota > Clostridia > Christensenellales > Borkfalkiaceae > UBA1259. The sequence continues at coordinate 1,830 of CAMORY010000051.1, forward strand.
ATAACCTCCGCGGATATTTTATCCGCGCCCGAAATTATCGCCTGTTTTATGCCTTTGATATACACGTATTCCCCGACGTTAAAGTCGTTTTTATCCGCTATAAAGGGTATCATACCCCAGTTTATAAGGTTGCTTCTATAACGCTTGGTCGCGTACTCTTCGGCAATATTCGCTACCCCGCCCAAAACTCTTTGGCAGGAAGCCGCCTGTTCGCGCGCAGAACCGTCCCCCGGTTTTACCGCGCACACTACGCTGCCGTAAGTCGTTTTTTTGCTATCGAACGGCACGTCTTGCGGGAAGATTTCGGCTTTTACCGCCTTAGCGCGCTTTACGTATTCGGGGTCTTTTCTAGAAAGCGCGAATTCCGCAAGTTTTAAGGGATTAGAGCGGTAAGACGATGTTTCGCCCGACGGTATAAGTTCGTCGGTCGTCGTTACGGCGTCTTTTAACACCGATACGACTTTAAGTAAAAGGTCGTCTTTTAACTCTTCCATCTTGGGCCAGTCGGCGATATTCGGACCGTAAACGAGATTTGCCGTTTTGTCGGCTTTACCGTTCGCGCCGAATACCCGCGCCTTATAAATTTTATCGTCGAATTTATATTTTTTGATTTTAGCAGAATATTTTACGTCGAGCGCCGAAGTTATCGCGCCGCCGTTTTTAGCCGTTGCGGCGATACTTCTTGCGTCCATTAAAGCGACTGCCGAAAGTTGCCCGTTAGCGGGTTTACTGCCTTCTCTGCTTTCAAAGTTGCGGGTGGTGTGCCTTATCGAAAGCCCGTTGTTTTGC
>CAMORY010000052.1 GCA_946624395.1 uncultured Clostridia bacterium
CTTCATCTTTTGCATATTATGTTTAACATAATCTAATATAAAAACAATAGTAAAATACTATATATTTCTGTTCTTACACGCTTTCGTCTTCGTATTGCCTTTTTTATAAATAAAATACGCCGCTGACAAGGTAAATATAAAGAATAAAACCCAAAGCAATATTCCCCACCACGTATCGTACGGTATCAGTTGATTGTTTAAAGAATATGCGGAAGTGAAAATTGCCACGGTTCGGGTTATATAAATCATTATCGTAAAAAATTTAGCATCAAGTTTTGTTATACCCGCCGCAAAACACATTAAATCGTCGGGAAAGCACGGGAATAAAAACATAAAAGTAAAAAGAAGTTTGTCTTTTCCTTCTACTATTTTCAAACCCTTGTTTAACGCCTTTTCCCCGATTAGCCATTTAACCGCTTTATAGCCGAAAACCCTGCCTATCTTAAACGCGACTATCGACCCTGTGATTATGCCTATACAACTGAATAGCGCGCCTTTAAATGCGCCGAACATTAAAACGCCTGCCGCCATAGTGATAAAAGACGGTATCGGCAAAACCACCACTTGCAAAAACTGTATAAAAATAAATTGCAATACGGCAAATTTACCGAAAGATTCAACGTATTCCCTGAACGCTTCTACCGAAGTGATTTTATCGAAAAAGCCGCTCGATTTTAACACGTAAAGAAAAGCGACTGCCGAACAAACGACAACTATAGCGACTATTAAAAGTTTAGCAAGCAGTTTATATTTAGAACGTAAAAAAACTATACTTAAAGCGGTTAAAACCGTTATAACCGCATTAAATACGGTTGTTAAGACTTCCGAGTTATCGTGTAAAAAGCCGTTTTCCGTCGCATTCGTAAAAAGCGAAAAGCAGATTATTCCGAAAATGCCCGAAAACACGATACAAAATACGCTTAAAATATGAGTTATACAAGATAAAATACTTTTATTCGCCATAAAAATATTATATTTTGCAAAGCATAAAGTTATCCTAAAAAACTAATCGGATTTTTTATACATATCTACGGCAATCTTGTCGCAGCGGTTGTTGTATTCGTTATCGGAGTGCCCTTTAACTTTTATAAATTGCACGTTGTGTTTTTTAATAAGCGGAATAAGCGCTTGCCATAAATCAACGTTTTTAACGCCGTTTTTGGAGTTGGCGCGCCAGTTAGAAGCAACCCATTTATCCAGCCATTTTTCATTGATAGCGCTTATAACGTATTGCGAATCGCTGTATAAACTTACGTTGCACTTTTCCTTAAGGGCTTTTAATCCTTCTATAACCGCTAAAAGTTCCATACGGTTGTTGGTAGTGTCGTCTTCTCTGCCGCACACAACCTTCTCCACGCCGTTATAAATTAAGATGGCACAATAACCGCCCGCCCCGGGGTTTCCGCTACAAGCACCGTCGGTATATATATCAACGTTTTTCATTGTAGTTTTTCCAACTCTTCCGCCCGTTGTACGCAGGCAGAAACGGCTTTATCGGTTATACCGTTTAAATCAAAATCGTTAAATACCCTAATCGCTTCTATAGTCGTGCCGCCTTTACTGCAAACGGCGGTAATAAGTTCGTCAAGGCTTTTATCCGAATTTTCAAATATCATTTTCCCGCTGCCTATCATAGTGTTGACGGCAAGATTTTTCGCGTCTTCTTCGGATAGCCCTTGTTTTTTCCCCGCTTCTACCAAACATTTTATAAAAAGGTAAAAATACGCGGGCGAACTGCCGCTTATCCCCGTTATCGCGTTTAATTTGCTTTCTTCGGTTATAACAACTTTAGCAAACGAAGAAAACAGGTTTTTAATAAATTCCGCGTCTTTTGTGCCTGTAAAATCGGTTAAATCAATGCCTACAGCACCGTTTCCCACCGAACAGGGCGTATTCGGCATACAGCGGGCAACCTTTGCGGCGTTAACGCCGCGCAAAGCGCTTTTTATGGAACTAATTTTAACGCCAGCCATTATGGAGATAAATTTTTCACACGAAATATTACCTATATTTCCTACGGCGTCTTTAAAATGTTGCGGTTTGACCGCGAAAAGAGTAAATTCCGCGTTATTTAAAATCTCGGAGTTATCAGTGGCAGTCGCAACGCCTTTAGCGGAAAACTTTTCCAAAGAAGAAGCGTTTACGTCGCTTACTATAATTTGATTTGGCAATAGAAAACCTACGCTTAACGCACCGCTAACAATGGCGTGAGACATAAACCCCCCGCCGATAACGCCTAATTTAAATTTCTTTTCCATTTTTACCTCAATTTAATTGACTAAAACCGTCTTTTATATTATACTTTAAGGGTGCTTTTAGGGGAGTGGCTCAACGGTAGAGCAGCGGTCTCCAAAACCGCCGGTTGCGTGTTCGAATCGCGTCTCCCCTGCCAGAAATATCGGGTGTATCGCCCGATATTTTTTATTACTTATAACCACGCGACCGTCTCCGCCGGTTGCTGGCTGCTCCGCTCACGCTACGCAGGACTTCGTCCGCATCACGTCTCCCCTGCCACGGCGTCAAAGCAAGACTTTTGGTATTGCTTTTTTGTTTTTAACAAAAAAGCAATGACTTTAAAGTCTGCTTTTCCTTTATCCCGAACAATCTTTTGCTTTGCAAAATCTTTTTCGGGAGTCCTATTTTTGCCCGATATTTTTTTATTTTACAGGAAAACTTGAACGTTTGTCAATTTAATCCTTATCGCCCGTTATAACTTTGGTGATTTTAATGATTTTATAATTTTTGTCTTCTTCAAGGCACTTGCCGCAGTTGTCGCAAATTTTGGTTCTGTCTAAATCGCAGAAATCGTCTTCGCACTCGTTGAATTCAGACGGGTTTTTCAGATACTCGGCATATTTATCTCTTTCAGCCACGGCATACTACCCCTAAACAAACTTTATCTATTATATTTTAACATTTTTATAAAGAAAATCAACGCGATTTACATATATTTTTTTACTTTTTACAGAAAATTTTTCAAACAAATGTTTGACTTTTTGGGTTTTTTGTGGTATTTTTTAATTATGAAGAAAATTAACGAGAAAACGGATAAAGTTTATAAGTTTATCGTCGATTATATCGATATAAACGGCTACCCCCCGTCAATACGGGAAATTTGCGCTAAACTCGGCATAAAATCCACCGCCACCGCCTACGACTATATAGCAAGACTTAAAGAACGCGGACTTTTGGAAAAATCACCGTTAAAAAAGCGCGCGCTTTCCCCCGCCACTAAAAAAGCGAATTTTACGAGTATTCCGCTTGTCGGTACTATCACCGCCGGCGCACCCATCTTCGCGGTGGAAAATTTAGAAGGCTACTGTCCCCTGCCCGAAGATTTTAACGGTACGGAAGACGACTTTGCGTTAAGGGTATCGGGCGAAAGTATGATAAACGCGGGGATTTACGACAAAGATATAATAATCGTTAAAAAATGCAATACCGCGGATAACGGCAGTATCGTCGTCGCCTTGATTGACGACTGCGCGACGGTCAAGCGGTTTTATAAAAAAGACGGGAAAATCGTCCTGCACCCCGAGAACGACGCTATGGAAGATATGATTTTCGACGACGTTCAGATTTTAGGAATAGTAAAGGGATTGATAAGGAAATTTTAACAACTAAAAAACGATACGAAAAAGACCTGATTTTATCAGGTCTTTTTTAGTGTTTTAATAATAAAAATCATTATATTTTCAAGTTTTTAAGGGCGATTTTGCAATGTTCGTAAGTAATGCCGCCCTGTAAGTACGCGATAAAAGGCGGTTTTACGGGTGCGTCGGCGGAAAGTTCTATGGACGCGCCTTGCACGAAACACCCTGCCGCCATAATGACTTCGTCGTTATACCCGGGCATTTCCCACGGCAGAACTTTAACGAAACTGTCTATCGGCGAATTTTCCTGTATACTCTGAATAAAAGAAATAAGTTTTTCCCGACTACCTAACTCTATCATAGTGATAATATCGTGCGGGAGTTCGTGCGGGGCGGGCGAAACCTTGAAATTTAATTTATGTAGAACTGCGGAAAACAGCATCGCGCCCTTTAACGCCTGCAAAACGGTGTGCGGCGCGATAAAAAGTCCCTGATAAAAGTACTGATAGCCTATAAGATAAGAGCCGACTTCGCCGCCGATAGACGGTGCGGTTAATCTATTTGCCACCATATCTACGTATTTTTTATCGCCGACGACGTAGCCGCCCGTGGGGGCAATTCCCCCACCCGCGTTTTTGATAAGCGAACCCGCGGCAAGGTTTACGCCGATTTCCGTCGCTTCCCGTTTTTCGGTAAACTCGCCATAGCAGTTATCAAGCATTATACAGCCGTCAAAACCGTTATTGCGCAAAAATTTAACCGCTTTTTCTATTTTATCGATACTTAAAGCGCCGCGCCACTCGTAGCCGCGCGAACGCTGAA
>CAMORY010000053.1 GCA_946624395.1 uncultured Clostridia bacterium
GTTCTTCAAGAGTCATATAACTCGACAAAAAATCTTCGCGTTCCAACAGTTTACCACCGACTATCCCGCTAGGCCAGCCGTTTTCGTCGTAGACCCACGCTTCAAGCCCTAGTTCTTTCGCTTTTTTAAGACATGCGGCAATACAGGAAAACCATTGTTCCCCAAGATATTCCACGCCCTTTAAGCCAGACCTTGCGTGCATTATAAACCCGCCTATTCCGGCAGCATACATGTCTTCTATCTGCGCTAAAAGGGCTTCTTCTTTTATATGATTGTTCCAACTCCAAAACGGAATACTTTTATATCCTTTTAAGTCGCCGGTTAAAATTTGTCTTAATGCTCCGAATTCCATATCAATCCTCTAAGGTAAATTCCGCTTTTGCCGCCGCGTTGCTGTCCGCACCGACGTATACCGTAAATTTGCCGCAATCCGCTTTCAAGTCGCCGTTTATATGATAGTAAGAAAGCTTTTCTTCCGTTATCGTAAACTTAACGGTCGCCGTGCAGTGCGCTTTTATAAACACACGCTTAAAGTCTTTTAATTCTCTCACGGGACGCAACACTTCCGAAACTTCGTCGTTTATATATAGTTGCACTATTTCCGTACCGTCCGTATCGCTGTCGTTTCGTATATCTATACTCGCAGCAATCGCGCCGCCTCTTTTCATAACGCCGCCATCCAAGACTAAATCTCCGTAGTTAAACGTACTGTAAGATTTTCCGTATCCGAAAACGTACTTCGGAAAATTCGCGCCGTCTTCGTATTTCGCCTGAAAACGCCATTCCGTATTAGCGGGATTGAACGGTCTGCCGAGTTTTTTCTTGGCGTAATAGATAGGCAGTTGCCCTTCGCTTGCGGGCAAAGTCGCCGCAAGTTTACCGCTGAAATTGCGCGCGCCGGACAAAAGACTGACTAACGCTTCCGCCGTTCTGTGCCCTAAATCCCAGCAGTACACAACCGCACCCGCGTCTAATTCGTTTATTATAAGCGGTCGCCCCGCAAACACCAGACTTACTATTTTTTTGCCGCTTATCTTTATCGTCGCAAAACAGTCTATTTCTTCTGGTTTTAAATGCAAATTATGTTTAGAGTGCGCTTCGCCGTTCTCTTCACTCGTTTCCCCACAGGTAAATATAACGACGTCCGCGCCTTTTATTGCGCTTTTAACCGCTTTTTCGTCGTAAGAAGCGCAAGAGCCTACAACGCTGTATCCGCAAGCAGTAAACGCCTGCTCTAACGTACTTAAATCGTCCGTATGTTCGCTGTTTTGCCAGCAACCGAGAAAATCCTTACTCCCAGAGAATCTGCCGATTACGGCTATTTTAGCACTTTTACATATCGGTAGTTCCCCTCTGTTAGATAACAGCACCGCGCTTTCCGCCGCAAGTTCTTCGGATAAATCCAAGTGTTTCGAAGAAAATACCGCCGATTTGTCTTTTTTACAATATGGATTTTCAAAAAGCCCAAGTTCGTATTTCTTTTCAAGAACTCTTAATACCGCTTGGTCTATAAGCGTTTCCGAGACACGCCCTTCCAAAACTGACTGTTCCAGACCGTTCGGATAGGCAAGCGCGCCGAGGTCGATATCCACCCCCGCCTCTATCGCCTTTTCGTTGCACTCTTTGATAGTTCCACACACGCCGTACGGGAGCATTTCGTTGATTGAACCCGCGTCGGAAATAATTATACCGTTAAATCCGAATTTGCCGCGCAAAATATCGTGCAGATACTTTTTATTGCCGGATATGGGCACATTTTCTATCGCGTTGAACCCCGTCATTACGGAATCTGCACCTTCCTTTAACCCTTCGCGGAACGGAATCAAATAGGTGTTAAGCATTGTGTTCTCGTTTACTTCCACAACGTCGTAATCCCTTCCGCCTTCGCTTGCGCCGTAGCCTGCGTAATGCTTTAAAGTCGCCATAACGTAATTGTCGGCGTTCTGATAGCCCCTGACATAAGCTTTCGCCATTTCGCCCGCAAGATAAGGGTCTTCGCCCTGACTTTCGGCAATTCTGCCCCAACGCGGGTCTCTTGAAACGTCAATCATAGGCGCGTTGGTATAACGTATGCCGCAAGCAACCGCTTCTTCAGCAGACGCCTTGGCGTTTTTTTCCACCAGCGCCATATCGAAACTGCATGCCGCGGCAAGCGGAATAGGAAACACCGTTTCCAAACCGTGTATCATATCGCAATTTATGAGCAGCGGAATATGCAATCGAGAACTCTCTATCGCCGTCTTCTGAATAGCGTCCGTAATCGCACTCATATCATAGGGTTGAACGATTATAGAACCTATTTTGCTTTCTTTTAAAAGTTCGATAAGGTCTTTGCTGTCCGGAACGCCTTTATCATCCACATTGCAGCCCGCGCAAAGCGTCAGTTGTCCTATTTTTTCCGTTAAAGTCATTTGCTTTAACAATTTTTCAGCTTTTTCTCTGTTAGTCATCGTGTCTCCGTTGTGTGTTAATTTAATCTTTACATTTTATCGGCAGTATGCCGTTTAATCCTTCGCATACCGCCGATAAAAATTAAATACAATAATTTATCAACCGAAGTCGTCGCCGCAAAGCGTTTTAAGAATTACCTGTGCATAAATTCTTACACCGAAGTCGTTCGGGTGA
>CAMORY010000054.1 GCA_946624395.1 uncultured Clostridia bacterium
AATAACTTGCGTTTTACGCCTTGCGGTGATACAATAAAACCGTTATAAAACGATGGAGATTGTAATAATGCTTTGTGAAAAAATAGATTTGTATAAACATTTCGGTTTAAACCGAAAAGGCGGCGAAGAAGGCTATCTTAACGTCTATATCCCCGAAGCGCCCGACTATCCTACGCGCGTTCGCCCCGCTATGCTGGTTATTGCCGGCGGCGGGTACGGATTTGTTTCGCCGAGAGAGAAAGAGTGCGTGGCACTTGCTTACGTTTCGCAGGGGTTTGCGGCGTTCACGCTGGAATATTCGATTGCGCCCGTTAAGTTCCCCGCGCAACTGATTGAAGGCGCTATGGCATTAGCGTATATTAGGGAAAACGCTGCAAAATACGGCGTTAAAGCCGATAAAGTCGCGGCGATAGGTTTTTCCGCAGGCGGGCATCTTGCGGGTATGCTAGGTACGCTTTTTGACCGTGCGGAAGTTAAAGCGGCGCTTAAAGACAAGGCGGCACTCGTGCGTCCTGACGCAATTATTCTTTCCTATCCCGTTGTCTCTTGCGGCGATAAAGCGCATAAGGGCAGTTTTTATAACCTTTGTGGGGAAGAAAACATAAAACTGCAAGAAGAACTGTCGCTTGAAAACAGTGTAAATGCCAACTCTTCGCCCGCGTTTATCTGGACGACTGTTGACGATAATCTTGTTCCGTCGGAAAATTCTTTGTATATGGCGCTTGCGTATAAGGCGGCTGGAGTACCGTTCGAGTTGCATATATTCGAAAGCGGCACGCACGGGCTTTCGCTTGCCACCGAAGAAACGGCTTGGATAAATAAGCCCGTTCAGAAATGGCTTACTTTGTCGTTTACTTGGCTGAAAAACCGCGGGTTCGTTCTAAACGATTAAAAGATTTTTAGTTATTTTGAGATAAACGGTAAAAAACCGTTGATAAATTTTATAAAATATGTTAAGATAATTAGGCTTTAACAAAGAAGCGATTATTTTAACATAATAACGCTACTGTGGCTCAGTCGGTAGAGCAGCTGATTCGTAATCAGCAGGTCGGCGGTTCAAGTCCGCCCAGTAGCTCCACAACCAAGCCCCCCGTGCAAAATTGCACGGGGGGCTTGGTTGTGCGCCGCTGCGCGGCGCTTACTTCCGTTGAGGTCGGCGGACGCGATTGAAACCTGCGGTTTAGCAATCGCTATTCCGTCGTAAACTTGCGTTTACTCCTTACAAGTCCGCTTTAGTACGCTCCAAAGAAGTGGGTCGAAAAGTCTTTTGTCTTTTCGACCCATTTTTGCATATTTTTAGGCAAAAACTAGCGATTTTTGACGACTTGTGGTTTTCACAAGTCGTTTTTAATTTCAAAAAAATCAATTTTAACGCACTTTAATTCAGTCAGACAAAAATTAGACTGTGGCGGGATTTAAACCTATTTAAGATTTTAAAACAAAAAAGCCTTGACAAACAGAAAAAACAATGTTAAAATAAAAATAGATTGTATGCAATCTAATTATTGTGTAGGAGGATAGAAAAATGTCAGTTTACGATTTTAAAGTTAAAGACCGCCAGTTAAACGAAGTCAGTTTAGGTGATTACAAGGGTAAAGTTCTTTTAATAGTCAATACCGCCACGGGGTGCGGGTTTACGCCGCAATACAAAGGGTTAGAAGAACTTTATAGGAAATATAAAGACCAAGGGTTTGAAATTTTAGATTTCCCGTGTAATCAATTTTTTAATCAAGCACCCGGTAGCGACGAAGATATACACTCGTTTTGCACGCTTAAATATGATACGACCTTTCCGAGATTCCATAAAATAGACGTGAACGGCAATAATGCCGACCCGCTTTACGCATACCTAACAACGCAGAACGAAAAGGGCAAAACTCAAAAAATCAAATGGAATTTTACAAAGTTCCTTATCTCTAAAAACGGCGAAGTTATCGACAGGTTTTCGCCGATGACTAAGCCTGAAAAAATCGATAAATATATAAAAAAGGCACTCGAAGAATAAGATGGATAAGTTAACGGAAGAAACGCTTAAGCTTGATAATCAACTTTGCTTTTCTTTATACGCAACGTCAAAAGAGATTATCAGAAGATACAAACCCCTTCTTGATAAATTCGATATAACCTACACGCAATATATAACTTTGCTCGTTTTGTGGGAACAAGACGGCATATTAGTTAAAACTCTCGGCGAAAGATTATATCTCGATTCGGGAACGCTTACTCCCTTGCTAACAAAGTTAGAGAGCAAAGGATTGATCGTAAAGCAAAAGGACACGAAAGACAGCAGAGAAACGACGATACACTTGACGGGCAAAGGGCGTGAACTTAAAGAGAAAATAATTGTCGTGCCAGCGTCAATGGGCGCTTGCGTAAAACTCGATGCGGATGACTTTTTATGTTTACAAAAACTCTTAAAAAAAGTAAGGAATGGTTTAACGGGGGAATAATATGAAATACGGAGAATGTGCATTTGATATTATATATCTCGTATTCGCCGTCGTAATCGGGATTTGTATTTTAAGAAAGCGGCGCGATATTATAGGCAGGCTTATGGGGTGCGCCGTCTTAATACTTGGGTTCGGCGACGCTTTCCATCTCGTTCCGCGCGTGATGAATTATTTTATCGCCGCAGATTTTACCCCGTGGCTTGGCGTAGGAAAACTCATAACATCGATTACTATGACGATTTTTTATCTGCTTATGTATTTTCTGTGGCTTAAAGTTTACGGAAAAAGCGAGAACAAAGGTTTAAGCATAACCATATATATCTTGGTTGCGATACGCATTATTTTATGCCTATTGCCGCAAAACGGATGGCTGACGGGCGGCGGCGATTATATTTGGGGAATTATCCGAAATATCCCGTTCGTAATTTTAGGCGGAATAATAGTTTATCTGTATTTTACTACCAGAAACGAAAACCGTACTTTTCGTTTTGTATGGCTACTTGTAACGCTTTCGTTCCTGTTCTATATCCCCGTTGCGGTGGCGGCAAGTTTCGTGTCCTTGCTCGGTATGTTAATGTTACCGAAAACGGTTTGTTATATGGTGCTTATCTGGGTGTTTTTGAGATACGCCGATAAGTCTAATGAAATTAAATAATAATTAAAGGAGACATAAAAATGATTTTTAAAGCGATTAAATTATACGAAAACGGGTTTATGACCGAGCCTTTTGCGTTCGGCGGAGAAGAAGGACCGCAAGCGTTTAATAGTGCGGTAAAATACCGTTCGAGTTTGCAAAACTTTCTTATCGACACGGGCAAAGAAGTGATTTTGGTGGATACGGGTTTGCCGTCAGAAGTGCCCGACGCTATCCCAGACGAAAAGACTATGATATATATGGGAACGAGAATAAAGGACTACGTTTCCGCGCTTAAAGACGCGGGATACACGCCCGAACAGGTGAATAAAATCCTTATTACACACAAGCACGCGGACCATACGGGCGAACTCCGTGCCTTTCCTAATGCTAAAATTTACGTAAACGAAGACGAGACGACCGCCGCAGAGTTTAGCGGGATAAAAAACGTAATCCCCGTAAAGTTTACGGACGGTGCGTATCATAACTTCCCCGAAAGCCAAAAAATAGCGGACGGCGTTTACTATATTAAGGCGAAAGGGCATACTAACGGCAACAGCATAGTTATTGCGGAAGACGGCGGACTTTTCTATATGTTCCACGGCGATATTACCTACACCGACGAGGCGCTATACAACAACAAACTTTCCGTCGTCTTTGAAGATATTGCCGCCGCAAGGGAAACGCTTGACAGGGTAAGAGAGTTTATTAAGAATAACCCGACCGTATATTGCGGAACTCATACCCCGCAAGGCTACGAAAATTTGGAAGCAAATCGCGTTATGGATTTAGATAATCCCGTGCCTACTGTTTTTCCCGAAATAGAGTTTTCTAAAAGCAAAGCGAGCGGTAAATACGTTTGTTCTATATGCGGATACGTTTACGACCCCGCTGAAAACGGCGGCGTGGCGTTTAGCGATTTACCCGAAGACTGGAAATGCCCGCGTTGCAAACAGCCGAAGAGTAAATTTAACCCCGCATAAAAGAGGATAATACGACGGTTTATAATTTTAAGGTTAATGGCAAAAATTCGAATTCTTTATTCGGCATAAAATGGGGCGGACGAAAACTCTTTTGACTTTTCGTCCGTTTGCTTATTTTGGGGCAAAAACACGAATTTTTGATACTTTTAAATATTAAAAAACCTCTTAACACCAAAAAACCCAAAAAACTTTTAAAAAACGCTTGACTTAGAGTTAACTCTAACTTTTATAATATTACCGTAAACA
>CAMORY010000055.1 GCA_946624395.1 uncultured Clostridia bacterium
ATCCCTATACAGAAATTAACCATAGCCGCCAGCGTTTTGGAAATCAAAAACGGGGCGGTTTTTATTTTTGCCTTATTTAAGTACGCGATAGACTGCGCTATTACCGAAACCCCGCCGAACCCGCAAATCGCCGCGGCAACGGGCAGGGTAAACAGGGAAATTCCGCCGCCCGCCAGAATTTTAAGTCCGCGCGTACACTCGAAAAGTCCGTTCGCGATACCGTTTGAAATAGCGGTGCTTTCGGTAAACAGTCCGAAAAAACCGCTTAAAATTTTCATAGCGCCAAGCCCTTCAAGCATTTCCGTTAAAAGATAAAACACGGTGATTATGCCGCCGACCAAAAGCACCGAATTGACCGCGGAAAAAACCCCGTCAAACAGCACGTTATCAGAACCCGCAATGTTGAGCGGAGGGGTTTTTTGCGGTTTTTCCTTGCGCTTATAAAATGAAAAAATAAAACCTATTATAAACACGGAAATAATATGCGTTAAGTAAAGGCACAGACCGAAAAGCGGGTTGTTAAAAGTCAGATTGCCCACGCTTGCGATTAAAAACACGGGCGAAGAAGAAGAGCAAAGCGCTGCGGCGCGTTCACTTTCCGCCGTGCCTATAAGGCTTGCGCGCTTTAAATCGGAAACGGTTTTCGCGCCGACGGGGTAGCCCGACATAAGACTTAAAAACAGCGCGTAGCCCGCCGCCCCGTTTACGTTAAAAAGCCGTTCGGTAATAGGCGAAAGCGCTGCGGTTATTTTGCCCGTAATACGTAGCGCGGAAATAAACGAAGTTATCACAAGGTACGGGAAAAGGGCGGGTAGCACCGCCGCCGCCCATAAGCGTATTCCGTCCATCACCGCGGCGTTATAGGTTCTGTCGTAAGACAGCAGTATCGCCGCAAAAAGCAGAGATAACAGCGCGACGATTTCGGCAAAATTGCGTATTTTAAAGGTCAGTTTTGACATAACGGTTAAAAGTTCTTATAATAACCTATTTCTACGCTTGAAAAATAATACCCGATATGTTAAAATATCCCTATGGATTTGTTTGATTTAAACAAAAACGCGGATAAAGGAGTTCCGCTTGCCGAAAGAATGCGCGCGAATACTCTCGCTGAATTTTTAGGGCAAGAACATATCGTATCTAAATCAGGGCTACTTTTTCGCGCCATAAAACTCGATAGGCTGGGCAGTTGCATTTTCTGGGGTCCCCCCGGGTGCGGCAAAACCACGCTTGCAAACGTTATCGCTAACAATACCGACGGAAACTTCGTTAAACTCAACGCCGTGTCCTGCGGGGTGGCGGACGTAAAACGGGTGGTGGACAAAGCGCGCGAAGATTTGCGTATGTTCGGCAAAAAGACCTACCTTTTACTCGACGAGTGCCACCGTTTTAATAAGGCGCAGAGCGACAGCCTGTTGCCCGCCGTGGAACGCGGAGACGTGATTTTTATAGGTTCTACTACCGAAAATCCCTACGCGTCTATGACGCCCGCTATAGTTTCACGTTGGCGCGTATTCGAACTAAAACGCCTGTCAGATGAGAATATTATCACCGCGCTTAAAAAAGCGCTTAAAGATAAGGAAAAAGGTTTAGGCAATATAAATATAGTCGTCGACGACAACGCGCTTTCCCACATAGCGCGTACCGCCGCGGGAGATTTACGCGTAGCGTATAACGCGTTGGAACTTGCGGCGCTGACCACCGAAGCTAAAGACGGGGTGGTTCATATAACGCTTAAAGACGCGGAAGAGTCCATACAGCAAAAGGCTTTATCGTTCGACGAACAGATGTATTACGATATGCTTTCGGCGTTCTGTAAGAGTTTACGCGGTAGCGACGCGAACGCCGCGCTTTACTATATGCAACGGCTGGTTCAGGGCGGTTGCGACCCGCTTTTAATAATCCGCAGGGTAATAGCGCACTCCGCGGAAGACGTAGGGATGGCAGACCCTAACGCGCTGGTGGTTGCGACAAGCGCTCTTCTTGCATACGAACGTATGGGGCTGCCCGAAGGGCTTTTGCCTATTTCGGAAGCGATAATCTACGTGTGCGAAGCGGAAAAATCCAACTCCGTGGTAATGGCTATGGACGCGGCGGCAAAGGACGCTAAGGAAAATAAGGACGACAACGTTCCCCCGTGGGTGAAAAACGCCGTGTACGGAAGCGCGGACGATAAGGCGGCGGCGCGGCAGTACAAATATCCGCACGATTACGGCGGGTACGTTAAGCAGCAATATCTGCCCGACGGACTTAAAGACAGGGTATACTATGTTCCCAAAGACAACGGCTATGAAAAGACCGTTAAAGAAATAAGAAAAAGAAAAGGCAAGCAAAATTAAAGGTGCAAAAATGGACTACTCGTTAAAACTATCCAAAGAATTTTCCTTAAAAGAAGAATACGCGAAAAACATAATTACGCTTATCGACGAAGGCAACACTATTCCGTTTATAGCGCGCTACCGCAAGGAAATGCACGGTTCGACCGACGACCAGGTGCTTCGCGAGTTTGAAACGCGGCTTAAATATCTTCGCAATCTCGACAAGAGAAAACAGGAAGTTGCGGACGCTATCACCGAACAGGGCAAAATGACCGACGAAATAGCGCTGGCGCTTGCCACGGCTGAAACTATGACCGAAGTCGAAGATATTTACCGCCCCTTTAAGCAAAAGCGCAAAACGCGCGCTTCTGTCGCGATTGAAAAGGGCTTATCGCCGCTTGCAGATATTATCGAAGCGCAAAACCCCGAAGTCGTTCCCGAAGAAGTCGCTAAAGAGCATATAAGCGAAGAAAAGGGCGTTTTAACGGTAAAAGACGCGATAAGCGGCGCTTCGGATATTATAGCGGAACGGGTTTCGGATAACGCCGAACTGCGTAAGACTTTGCGCGTAAAAATTGCGGAAACGGGCGAGATTGCCTGTAAACTTTTGGAAAACGAAAAGTCCAAAACCTACGATATGTACGCGGACTACAGCGAAAAAATTTCCAAAATCCCGTCGCACAGAATACTTGCCGTTAACCGCGGCGAAAAAGAAGAGTGCTTAAAGGTGGATATCGTCGTCGATACGGAAAATTTTATCGCGGCGGTGCAGTCGGTATTCGTTAAAAACAACAGTATGTCCGCGGAAATAGTAAAAGCCGCGGCGGCGGACGCTTTTGACAGGCTTATTTTTCCGTCCGTATCGCGCGAAGTGCGGAACGAAATCACCGAACGGGCAAGCGAACAGGCGATAAAGATGTTTGAAGTGAACTTAAAGCCCCTTTTACTGCAACCGCCCTTAAAAGGCAGTATCATTTTGGGGCTTGACCCCGCGTACCGTACGGGCTGTAAACTTGCGGTAATAGACGATAAGGGCAACGTGCTTGCTACCGACAAGATTTTCCCCACCCCGCCGCAGAACAGAATAGAAGAAGCGGAGAACAAGGTGCTTGCGCTTATAAAAAAGTATAACGTGAACGTTATTTCGATAGGCAACGGCACGGCGAGCAAGGAAAGCGAAATTTTCGTCGCAAACACGCTTAAAAAATGCAACCGCCCCGTGTCCTACGCGGTGGTGAACGAAGCGGGCGCGTCCGTTTACAGCGCAAGTAAACTCGGCGCGGAAGAATTCCCCGATTTCGACGTTACAGAGCGCAGCGCGGTGAGTATCGCAAGAAGGCTTCAGGACCCGCTTGCGGAACTTATTAAAATAGACGTTAAGTCAATAGGCGTGGGACAGTACCAGCACGATATGCCCGAAACCCGTCTGGAAGAAGTTTTGGGCGGCGTGGTGGAAGACTGCGTCAACAGCGTGGGCGTGGATTTAAACACCGCTTCGGCAAGCCTTTTGTCCTACGTTGCGGGCTTAAACAGCGGGATTGCCAAGAATATAGTGGAATACAGAAAATCGTCGAAATTTATAAAGCGCGAAGATTTACTTAAAGTTAAAAAACTCGGTGAAAAAGCGTTCGAGCAGTGCGCGGGCTTTTTACGTATAACGGATGGGTTCGTGCTTGACAACACCGCCGTTCACCCCGAAGATTACGAAGCGGTAAAAACCCTGCTCGAAATCACGGGCTATACTTTGGACGACGTGGCGGCGGGCAAAATTTCCGATATTAAAGACAGGGTGAATAAAGCGGGTGTTAAAGCCGTCGCCGACAAGTGCGGCGTGGGCGAACCGACTTTAAACGACATAATTGCGGAACTCTTAAAACCGGGGCGCGATATAAGGGATACTTTGCCGAAACCCGTTTTATACAGCGAACTATTAGACCTTTCCGACTTAAAAGAAGGTATGGAACTTAACGGCACGGTGAGAAACGTTATAGATTTCGGCGTGTTCGTGGATATCGGCGTGCATCAGGACGGGCTTGTGCACATTTCGCAGATTTCGGATAACTATATAAAACACCCGTCGGAAGTTTTAAAAGTCGGGGATATCGTTAAAGTCAAGGTGTTGGGCGTGGATAAGGAAAAGAAAAAGATTTCTTTAACGCTTAAAACTTCCGCACTCCCGCACGGGATTTTAACGGGCGAAAACAAGACGGACAGGGAGCGCAAAGAAGGGCATAAAAACGCCGAAAAGAAAAAACAGCAAAACATTTCAAAAGACGATATGTTGGCGCTGTTATACAAGAAATTTGGTAGATAAATAAACTTACATTTGGAGAAAAATTATGATTAAACTCATTAACAGCGGCGTAATTTATTCGGGCGGAAAACTCGTTAAAGTAAAATCTGCGCCAGAGGGCGGCAAAGAAAAAACTATTTCTTACAAAATTCTTTCCGCGCACAACACGTCGAAAGATAATGCAAAACTTAAAATCAAATTCGACGAAATCACTTCGCACGATATTACCTACGTCGGTATAATTCAGACGGCAAAGGCTTCGGGGCTAAATGAATTCCCGTTGCCGTACACGCTTACTAACTGCCACAACTCTCTCTGTGCGGTAGGCGGAACTATTAACGAAGACGACCACGTTTTCGGGCTTTCCGCGGCTAAAAAGTACGGCGGAACGTACGTGCCGCCACACCTTGCGGTTATTCATCAGTTTATGCGTGAAGAACGTGCTTATTGCGGCGCTATGATTTTGGGTTCGGATTCCCACACCCGCTACGGCGCACTAGGCACTATGGCTGTGGGCGAAGGCGGCCCCGAACTCGTTAAACAGTTATTAAGCAGGACTTACGATATAGATTATCCCGAAATCGTGGCGGTAAGGCTAAAAGGCAAACTCCGTAAAGGCGTAGGTCCGCACGACGTGGCGTTAGCGCTCGTTGCCGCGACCTTTAAAAAGGGGTTTGTTAAAAATAAGGTTTTGGAATTTATCGGTAGCGGTATAGACGGGCTTTCGATGGATTACAGGCTTGGTATAGACGTTATGACAACCGAAACGACCTGCCTTTCTTCCGTATGGGAAACGGACGAAAAAACGCGCGCGTATTTAGCCGAACACGGTAGGGCGGAAGGCTATAAGCAATTATCGCCCGAAGACGGCGCGTATTACGACAGAGCGATAGAGATAAATCTTTCTAAAGTCGAACCGATGATAGCGCTGCCCTTCCACCCGTCCAACGCCTACACTATAAGAGACTTTTTATCCCGCCCCTTCGAACTTTTAAGAGAGTGCGAATTAGCGGGCAAAAAACTTTTACCCGAAGGCAAGGGCGAATTCCGTCTCACCGATAAGATAAAAGACGGCAAGGTGTACGTAGAACAGGGCGTTATAGCGGGCTGCGCGGGCGGCACTTACGAAAATATTGCCGAAGCGCAGAGTATTTTAGACGGCGCGGCTATAAACAACGCGGACTTTACGTTGAACGTATATCCCTCCAGCCAACCCGTATATAAAGGACTTATAGACGGCGGTTATATAGGTAAACTTATGGAAAGCGGCGCGGTAGTGAAAACGGCGTCCTGTGGTCCCTGTTTCGGCGCGGCCGACGTTCCGCAAACCAACG
>CAMORY010000056.1 GCA_946624395.1 uncultured Clostridia bacterium
CGGTGAACTTTTTAAGTTTTTCGTAATCGTAAAAAGCGGCGAAAATCATAGCGGCGACGCCTAAAAGTATCCCTATAACCTGTTTTTTGACGAAATAAAAGGCGTCGCCGTAAGTCGCTTCCGCAGAATAGTTGCTTGCGGAATATATGAACACCGTTCCTATCACCGCAAGCAGCACCACGGCTATAAGCAGCGCGTAGTCGCCGCCCCTTTTTACGGAAACGCTTTTTTTTGCGGCAAAAGGTTTCAATATACTTCCCCCGCTATTTTATTAAACCTTTCGCCACGTTCTACGTAAGACGAAAACTCGTCGAAACTTGCGCAGGCGGGGCTTAAAAGAACCTGTTCGCCGCTATCCGCCATCATAGCCGCTATTTTTACCGCCACGTCGAACACCGAACATACGGTAATGTCGGTATACCCGACTTTATCCGCCGCGGCAAGCATATTACGGCGGGATTTACCCGTAATAACCGTGTGCTTCACCGACGAGTTTTTTATACACTCGAAAAGTTTGTCGTACGTTTCGCCCTTTTCGCTGCCGCCCAAAATAAGCACCGTGGGAATTTTCGCCGCGCGGATAGCCGTTATCGCGGACGCGGTGTTGGTGGATTTGGAATCGTTTACGAATTTTACGCCGTTTTTCTCAAGCACGAGTTGGTTTCTGTACGGCACGCCGCGAAAACCCTTTATGCCCTGCGCTATATCTTCGGCGCTTATACCTAAAAGCCTTGAAACGGCTATAGCGAACAGCGCGTTATACACGTTATGTTCGCCGGAGACCGGGATTTCGTCCGCCTGCATTATCCTTTCGCCCTTAAAATACAGCGTGTCGCCCTGCATATACGCTCCGTCGACCTGTTCTATAGTCGAAACCCACACGACTTTTGCCTTTACGTCGGTATAAAAACTTTTAACCGTTTCATCGTCGAAGTTAAGCACGCAGTACTCGCTTTCCCGTTGGTTTGCGAACACGCGTTTTTTTAAGAACACGTAGTTTTCCATACTGTAGTGCCGTTCCAAATGGTCGGGCGACAGGTTAAGCACGCAGGAAATATGCGGGCGGAACGCGCTTACGCTTTCCAACTGAAAACTCGACACTTCGGTTATAAAAACCGAATTTTTATCGCCCCCGTCTATTTCCTGCGTTAAAGGCACGCCGATATTGCCGACGGCTTTTGACGGTATTCCCGCCTGATTTAAAATATCGTTTACCATAGATACGGTGGTGGTTTTACCGTTCGTGCCCGTTATCGCCACAAAGGTGGGCGAAAATTGTTCGTAGGCAAATTCCAACTCGCCCAAAATCCGTTTGCCCATAGACTTGGCTTTTACCGCCACGGGGTGATTTATCGGAACGCCGGGGCTTATAATCACCGCGTCTATATCGCCGAGCGCCGCGTCTATGCTATCCGCCGACGCTTCTTTTACGCCGAGTGAGATAAGTTCCGCTTTAGCGGCGGCGATTTTGTCGCTTGACATTTCTTCGTAAAAATAACAGACGGCGTTTTTATCGATAAGATATTTCGCCGCCTGATACCCGCTTTTAGATACGCCGAGAACCAAAAATTTCTGATTTTTTACGTACATATTTCACCTCATAAATAAAATATGACAGAGATGGTTCCCGTTATGATTGTAAATAAAGAATAATAAAAACTTATTTGCGTTTCTGTAAACCCTTTCATCTGCAAGTGGTGGTGAAAGGGCGCCATCAAAAACACCCGTTTTTTCGTGCGCTTAAAATGCGCCACCTGTATCATCACCGAAAGGCTTGACCACACGAACGCACCGCCCACTATCGGCACGAACAAGGTGTTCCCCGAAAACACCGACGCCGCGCCCAAAACACCGCCGAGCGCAAGCGAGCCCGTGTCGCCCATAAACACCCGCGCTTTCGGCGAATTGAATATAAGAAAACCGAGTATCCCCCCCGCGAGCGTGAAAAGGAGCAAAAGCAGCCCGTCCGTCTCTTCGCGCCTTATATAAGAAAAATCGAAACCGCTTTCAAGCCCGATAATCAACGCGATAGTCGCCGCGTACCAAAGTGAAACGCCGCCGCACAGCCCGTCCAGCCCGTCGGTTAAATTCACGCTGTTGGTTATCGCTATAAACACCGCCGCTACTAAAACCACGGCAAAAGCGCCGAGTTCCACCGTTTTTTTAACGAACGGGATATATACGGCGGTCAATCCGTTCACGTAGGCAAACGCCCCGCCGAGAAGGGCAATAGCCGATTGAAACAGTATTTTCTGATAGGGTTTTAACCCTTCGTTATGCTTTAATTTTATCTTGATAAAGTCGTCTAAAAACCCGACGAGCATATAGAAAAGCCCTATCGCCGCCGAAAACGCGGCAATTCTCGCTTGTCCCCCGCCGAACACAAAGAACACGGCGGAGACAGGAATAATAAAAAACAGTCCGCCCATAGTCGGCGTACCGCTTTTACCCTCGTGTTCTTTTACGTATTTTAAGATAGGTTGTCCCGCTTTTATCCGCTTTAACGCCGGCACGGCAACAAGTCCGCAAAAGAAGGTCGCAAAAATTGCGCAGAGAAAAGCGCATAAAAAAGTTTGCATCAGCGTCTCCGTAAATATTCGTTTACCGTATCTTTGTCTGAAAACGGGCGTTTTATACCGAAAACGTCCTGATATTTTTCGCTGCCCTTGCCCGCAATAAGAACTATATCGCCCTTTTCCGCCATATCGAGCGCGTATTTTATGCCTTCAGCGCGCTCCTGAACTATAACGTAATTTCCCGTTTCTTCTTTTATGCCGCATTCTATATCCCACAGAATATCCATAGGCTCTTCGTATCGGGGATTATCGGAAGTAAGCACGGTAAAATCGGCTTCTTTGCCGCTTATTCTGCCCATAACGGGGCGCTTTACTTTATCCCTGTTGCCACCGCAACCGAACACGCATATCAGCCGTTTGGCGTGCGGCTTTAACGAAGAAAGGCTTTTTTTAAGCCCGTCTGGCGTGTGCGCGTAATCCACGTATACCGAAAAATCGCCGCCGTAAACGCACTCCAGCCTGCCGCTTACCCCTTTTAAGTTTTCTATGCCTTCCGCAACCTTGTCGGGGTTAACGCCGTAAAGTGCGCAGGCGGTTGCCGCCGCGAGCGCGTTATACACGTTGAACCTGCCCGTAAGGTTTAATTTCACGTCGTAAATGCAGTCGAAAAGATTTAACACGAAATCCGTTTCGGAAAGTTTTTCTTCGATATTTACGGCGAACACGTCGGCGGGGGTTTCTATGCCGTAGGTCAGCGCCTTGCCTTTCACCGTTTCGGCAATCTTTCTGCCCGTCTTATCGTCGCTGTTCGATACCACGTACTTGCACGCGTTGTTTTTAAAAAACGACGTCTTCGCCCTACCGTAATTTTCCATATCCTTGAAAAAATCCAGATGGTCCTGCGTAAGGTTGGTGAAAACGCCTATCTCGAACTCCACCCCGTACACCTTTTTAAAGTACGCCGCGTGCGCGGAAACTTCCATAACCACCGCTTCAACTCCGCTCTCATACATTTCCGCAAGGGTTTTATGTAATTCCACGGGGTCGGGCGTGGTAAGCGCGGATTCGCGGAACTTGTCGCCGTAAAACACGCCGAGAGTGCCGATAAGTCCGCATTTTACCCCCGCACTCATCAATACCGAAGCGATAAAATGCGTAGTGGTAGTTTTACCGTTCGTGCCGACTACCCCTATCATTTTCATCTTTTTATCGGCATGCCCGTAAAACGCCGCCGCCACTTCGCACACGGCTTTCCGCGCGTCTTTTACCACTATCTGCGTTATCGGCGCGTCCAGCCGCCTTTCGACCACCGCCGCAACAGAGCCGTAGTTTACCACCTGTTTTATAAACTCGTGCCCGTCGTAGTTCCCACCGCTTATGCACACGAACAACCCGCCTTTAGATACGGCGTTGCTATCAGACGACACGTCTTTTATATCTATATCCGTCGAACCGATAATTTCTTGGTAATGTATATCTTTTATTATGTCTTTGAGTTTCATAGTCTTTCTCCCTTCCGCTATACGGCGGGCTGCATATTTTTTAAGTCGATTATACCTTCGAACACCTGTTTTGCGTACGGTGCGGCGACGGTGCTGCCGTAATATTCGCCCTGCGGCTCGTCTATTATCACGAGCGCGAGATATTTGGGCGCGTTCGCAGGGAAATACCCTACGAAAGACGCCACGTATTTGCCCGCGGCGATTACTCCGTTTTCGTACTTTTGCGCAGTACCCGTCTTGCCCGCTACCCTATAGCCTTCTATGTACGCCTTTTTACCCGAACCGTCGCGCACCACGCCTTCCAACATATCGGAAAGTATACTTGACGCCTTTTCGCTTATCACGCGGTTTTTCATTTTCGGCTCTGTCCTTTCGGCTATTATCCCGCCGCTTGAGTATATCTCTTCGGCAAAATACGGCGCGTAGTACTTGCCGCCGTTGATTGCCGCCGCCGTCGCCGCGGCAAGTTGAAGTCCGCTGACCGCTATCGTCTGCCCGAACGCTATTCGCGCAAGGTCAACGTTCTGCACCGCGGACACGGGCAGTATCATACCCTGCGCTTCGCCCGTAAAGTCCACGCCCGTCGTGCGCCCGTAGTTAAACAGTTCTATGTATTTATACATGGTTTCTTTGCCGAGCGACATTGCTATATCTACGAAAATGGGGTTGCAACTGTTGTTAAGCCCGCCCTGCAAGTTAAGGTTAGAATGTTTGCCGTTCGCGTGGTTGCTCCAGCACTTGACTTTCTGCCCGTCTATGTACCTATAGCGCGAAGAGTTAAACACGTGCGTGGGCGAAAAGGCTTTTTCGTTGCCGTTAAGATATTCTTCTATATCCGCCGCCGCGGTGAGAATTTTAAAGGTCGAACCGGGTTCGTACACGTCGCTTAAAAGCCTGTTCCGCGACAGCGAGTAAAGCAGCGACGTATCCGAACGGGATATTTCGTTTAAGTTATACGACGGCTTTATCGCAAGCGCGCGGATAGCGCCGCTATTCGGGTCTAACACCAGCATTTCCGCGGACTTGGCGTTATGAATAGTCATAGCCTCCGACATAGCCGCTTCGCACAGTTGCTGTATTTCGTAATCGATAGTCAGTTTTAAGTTTAATCCGCTCGTCGCGGGAATATAACTCGCCTTGCCGCCGTCTATCTCCACGCCGACTATATCCGTTTCGTAAAGGATTTCGCCGTCAATGCCTTTTAAGTATTTATCGTAATAGAGTTCCAAGCCCGACTGTCCTTTACCGTCCGCCGAAGTAAAGCCCAACACCTGCGTTAAAAAATCGTTGTACGGGTACACCCTTGAATTATCGCGGGAATAATACACCCCGTCGAACCCGTACTTTAACAGCGCGTTTACCGCTTCTTTTTTTACTTGTTTTTTAACGGTGATTTCGCTTGAAACCGTTTCGGTCAGCCGCTTATACACGTAGTCGTAATTTAGAGAAAGGGTGCCGGAAAGCGCCGAGCATAGCGCGCCCATATCCTTAACCGCTTTTTTCCGTACGAACACGGTATAAGTATCGTCGTTCGACGCAAGAACCACCCCGTTAGTGTCGGTGATTTCGCCGCGCGCGGCGACGACGGGAATTTCTCTCGTCCACTGGTCGATTGCCTTTTCCTGTAAATCTTCGCCCCAGATAACCTGAACGTAAAACAGCCTGCCCAAAACGAAGCAAAATAAAAAGGCTACCGCGATTGTTATCGCAAATAACCTCTTTCGTAAAACCGTGATTGAAAAATCTGTTTTTATTTTCGGACTCTCCCATATTTTAATCGGAACGGAAACCGCAACCGCATTATAATATATGTCCGAATTTACCGTTTAATTACCGTAAACCATATCGTATTCGTTTGTCGCAACTTCGATTATGCGCTCTTCAGAAGAAAGCCTTGCTATCTCCGCGTTCTGCGCGGTCAGTTCCGAAACGCGCGCGGAATATGTTGCGTCGAGCGCGGCAACGTCGCGGGCAAGCGCTTTTAACACGCCCGTGTTCAGGACTATAAGCGCTAAAATAACCGTTATAACGAGCGCGTACATAGCGACGATAAGTTTTCCCTTACCGTTCAACTTATACGAACTTTTGCGTTCCGTCTTGCTTTTTTCCGCGTCGTTGAAAATCTGCGGGTCGCCGTCGATAAACTGCGTGGTTGTAGTCGTAGGTCTGATATCTTCGTCCGAATACGCCTTGATTTCTTCTTGGGGTGCGTCTTCTATAACGGCGGCGTTTTCCGCTTCCATTTCGGAATATCTGTCGTAATTTAAAAGCCTGTCGAGATTGCGTTGCATTCTCGCCTTTGCTTCGTCCATACTCTCTACACGTTCGGGCGCAGTTTGTTCGTAA
>CAMORY010000057.1 GCA_946624395.1 uncultured Clostridia bacterium
AGCTGGGTTCTCGGCGGCCTGCGGCTGGCTTACGGTATCGGCTACGGCGGACTTGACCACGTGTTGGCGAGCGGCGAAGACGTAAACGTTTTAGTTCTCGATACCGAAGTTTATTCTAACACGGGCGGACAGGCAAGTAAATCGACGAATATCGGCGCGGTTGCGAAATTCGCATCCGCAGGTAAACGCGTTAAGAAGAAAGATTTGGGTATGATAGCAAAATCTTACGGCTACGTGTACGTAGCGCAGTGCGCTATGGGCGCTAACCCCGCTCAACTCTTAAAAGCGCTCTCCGAAGCGGAAGCGTATCACGGACCTTCGCTCATCATCTGCTACGCACCCTGTATTAACCACGGTATCAATATGACCAAGTCGCAGTTAGAAGAAAAGGCGGCGGTTGAGTGCGGATACTGGCAACTTTATAGATACAACCCTGACGGCGACGTGTTCACTTTGGACAGCAAAGACCCGACGGGTGATTATCAAGCCTTCTTGGCGGGCGAAACGAGATATTCTTCACTCGTTAAAACCCAAGGTCAGGCAGTTGCGGACGAACTGTTTAAGAAAACGGAAGAATCCGCAAAAGAAAGACTTGCGGGCTATAAAAAACTTGCGGGTAAAGAGTAAAAATCTATTTTACGAAATAAAATCGACGCCCCCGACGGATGTACCGTCGGGGGCGTCGTGTTTAGAGTGTTTTGACGAATTTCAAGTTTGACAACTTTCGATAGCGTAAATATATTATATATCACCGTTTGGTGCGTTGTCAAACATTTATCACCGTTTGGTGTATAGTTTATTTATGAACTATAAAGAAAAATTTGCAAAAAACCTAAAATCTTTAATGGGAAATTTGTCAATACAGGCTTTTTCGAAAAAAGTAGGTATCCCCGCGCAAACAATTTCGAGATATTTACTTTGTCAAAGAGAAATAACACTTGAATATCTTATTAAAATCGCCGATTATTTTAATGAAGATATCGACGTTTTAATCGGCAGAAAAGAATACTAAATTCTATGATTTCTTATGCGCCTTTTTACGAAACTTTAAAAAAGAAAGGCATAACAACTTATAAACTAATAAACACTTTTGGCGTTAGCCGCAGTTTAATTGACAGGTTAAAACATAATAAACCTATCAGCACGCTGACGCTTAATGATTTGTGTTCGTTTTTAGATTGCAGGGTAGAAGATATTTTGGTATATATAAAAACCTAAAACGGCGGGCAAATGCCCGCCGTTTTAGTTGTTTTTTGGTTTTTATTCCCCTTCTTTGTCCTTTATGCCGGACAGAAAGGCTTTAAGTTTTTCCGATTTGGGGTTATCGAACACGTCTTTCGGCGCGCCTTCTTCTTCGATAACGCCTTGCGCCATAAACACCACTTTATCGGAAACGTTTTTCGCAAAGCCCATTTCGTGGGTTACTATTATCATCGTCCTGTCTTCGCCCTTTAAGGAACGAATAACCTTTAACACTTCGCCCGTAAGTTCGGGGTCTAATGCCGACGTAGGTTCGTCAAAACATAAAATTTTAGGTTTTAACGCAAGCGCCCTTGCTATTGCTACGCGCTGCTGTTGCCCGCCCGACAGTTGATACGGGTATTCCGCCGCCTTTTCAGTCAGTCCGATTTTTTCAAGCAGTTGTTCCGCTTCCGCTAATATCTTTTGCTTTCCTTCGGCAAAATTTACCGTTTTATCTTTTTTACACCTTTCTTTTAACTGTAAAAGCGGTGCAAGCGTTATATTGTCCATAACGCTATACTGCGGAAACAGGTTGAAAGACTGAAACACCAGCCCGAAGTTAAGCCGTTTTTCGCGCAACGCGTTTTCTTTGATTTTTTTATCTTTTTCCGCGTCGAAAAGCGTTTCGCCGTCCAAAATCATAACCCCCGTATCAGGGGTTTCGAGAAAATTCATACAGCGAAGTAGCGTAGTCTTACCCGAACCCGAAGAGCCGATAATAGACAACACTTCACCCTTTTCGACCGAAAGACTTATACCTTTTAGAACGTTATTGTTTCCGAAAGTTTTACGGAAATCTTTAATTTCGAGATACGCCATAATACCTATTATTCCTTATAAAAAGACAGTTTTTTTTCAAGGAAATTAAACAAGACCGTAAGAAATCCCACAAACAACAGATAAAACACACCCGAATAGAAAATCGGCCAAATAACGGGCGGGAAACCCGACGCAAAATTCTGCGCCGCCCTTATAGTTTCGACTATACCTATTGCATTTGCAAGCGCCGTATCTTTAACCAGCGTAATAATTTCATTACTCATAGGCGGCGTTATCTTTTTTATAACCTGAAAAAGAATAACCTTTCTGAAAATCTGCTTTTTAGTAAGACCTAAAACCATGCCCGCTTCCGTTTGTCCGCGACTTACGCTCTGAATCCCGCCCCTGAAAATAACGGCAAAATAACAAGCGTAATTTATAATGAACGAAATCAGCACGGCAAGAAGCGCGCCGCCGTTTTCTATACCGTAATTGAAATAAAAATATTTATCCACGTCGCCCCAAAAACTTACGCCGTTATTTAAAATCCCCGGCAAATAGTACACCATAAAAATCTGCAACATTAAAGGTATCCCGCGAATTATCCAGATAAACACGTTAAGTATTTTTCTTAAAGGACTGATTTTACTCATTATCCCAAAAGAAAGGATTAACCCTAGCGGAATTGCTACCGCTAAGGTTATAATAAATATCAGACAAGTAAGCCCAAAACCCCGCAAGAGAGTTTCATTTATTTGTAAAAACGACATTTTTTATCCTTTGTTTTTTCTATTCAACACCGACGAACGCTTGTTGAACTCTCGTATATTCTATATTATATTTAGTACATAATTCTTCTAAATATCCGATTTCATAGAACGCGTCAAGCAAAACGTTTACTTTATCTCTCAGCGCCGCGCCGTCCGCGTTCTTTTTAAATCCGATAGCGTAATATTCTAATTCAAAATAATCAAATTCAACTATTTCGATATTACTATAACCGAGAACCGCATTTTCAGCAATAGATTTATCAACTACCGCAAAATCCGCCGTGCCGCCGTTGACTTCCTGCAACGCTTTCGACTGCGAAACCATACCTTTCTTATTGAATACTATTTCAGGATAATCTTCTTCGATATATCCGACGCCCGCTGCTCCCGAAGAACCCGTTTCAAAAGCAATGGTTTTTCCCGCAAACGAATTTTCATCAGTAAACGCAACGTTCTTGTTTCTTACAACGCATTGTTCGTTAATCATATAATTGATTGAAAAATTAACGAGTTCGCTTCTCGCTACCACTTCGCCGTTGCTGTTTTTGTCCGAACTGTTTGCGGTAAATCCGTTCCAAATACAGTCAATCGTGCCCGATTCTAATTCAATATATTTATTAGACCACTCTATTTCTTTAAACAAAACGTTGTATCCGAGCGCGTTAAACACGGTTATAGTAAGGTCTGTATCGAAACCTACCCACTTGCCGTCAGAATTTTTATAATTCATAGGCGCGGCGTTCGTTATACCAACCGTGATATTCTTCGTTTTGGTATCAACGTACTGTTTATCTTCTCCGCCGCCGCAGGCGGTAAAGCCTACGCAAGCCATTACCGCTAATATCGCGGTCATTAAAAACATAATAAATTTTTTCATTTTTTTATCTCTCCTACTGTTTTTTACTTTATCACTTTATCAAAGTAAAGTGAAATCGTGATTTTATTATACTTTATTATGGTAAAGTTGTAAAGCGTTTTAAGGCGGTTTTTTAAAATACGTTAAAAATTTTTTAATATAAGTCGTTTATAATGACGACTTTAACGTTTTTTCTTTTGGCGTAGTTTACCGTCTGATACGTTCCGCCCCTGTCGCTATTTAAATACGCTATGAGAGCGGAAGAATTATCAACCATAAACATATTTCTTTTAAACATACAGTTTTTGGAATATTCTTCGGAAACGTAAATTTTTTCGTCCGCGGAACTTATCATACGCTTATATTCCGCTTTCTGTTCGGGCGAAAATTTATAATCCTGATTAGCGCAAGGTATACACGCTATTATTTTTATCGGTCTTTTTTTGCGTAATTCTTCTAAAATTTTAAAGCACTCCGTATCGAAACCCACCGCCATACCGACGAGAAAAGTATTAAACCCGCCGTCTATTATATTGTTTATAATGCGCGTAAGTTCCGTTTTATTATAATCGGATTTTAAAATTCTGTGTCCCGTAAAAGCGCACGTTCTGATTTTATCTATAATCATTGTATAGCCCTTTATTAAAGCGGTTTTTTGCGTATTTTTGCGTTGGCGCGCGGATATATTATATCCGTTGTTTTTTTCTTTCTTATAACTACTATAGTGCGGGTATTTCCTCTTAAATCAAACTTTTCGGCTTTATCTAACGTTCCGCCCAAAATTTTAACGGCGTTTTCCGCTGAACGCAATTCTTCTTCCGCGTCGCCTTTATACGCGACGAATTTTCCGCCTACCTTAACAAACGGCAAGCAGTATTCGGATAAAATCGGAAGTGCCGCTACGGCGCGCGCGGTGGCGCAAGCGAATTTTTCACGGAAAAATTTATCGTGCGCTTTTTCTTCCGCCCTGCCGCAGATTATTTCTACGTTATCGAGTTTAAGTTCTTTTACGACTTCTTTTAAAAACTCGCATTTTTTACCCGTCGCTTCCAAAAGAACGACGGTAAGTTCGGGTTTTAATATCTTAACGGGAATTGCCGGAAACCCGCCGCCAGAGCCCACGTCCAAAAAATTACCGTCTATATACTTTGCGCCGATAATACTATCGACAAAATGTTTAAGATATACTTCTGCCCTATCCGTTATAGCGGTTATATTGAATTTAGAGTTATAAAAATTCAATAAATCGTAATAATTTTCAAAAGCAGACAACTGTTTTTCGGAAAGATTAAACCCGAAGTTATTAAATATATTTTCCACGGGAAAATTATAACATATATTTTAAGATATTAACAAACATTTTTTTATCAACTTAAAATTATCAACAACGTTTATAACAAGGTTGATAACTTTGTTTTTTATTTTTTAAAACCTTAAATAAACTTTTCAGTTTCTGTTTTTTAATTTTTTTTTCAACAATTTAACGATAAATATTTTTTTATTAACGCTTTATCAACTTTTTATTAAAACCGTTTTCACCTTAATTTCTCTTATGGTTTTACCGTTTTCAACTTTTCAACGAAAGATACTATTTTATACGAATATTATAAAATTTTTAAATAAAAATAAACATACATAACAAACGAAATTCAATGTAAAAAAGTTAGACGGCAAAGGGAATAAATTCTTGATTTTTATCGGGATATGTTATATAATATATCAGTACGGTTTACTTTATATATTATTGTTTTTAAAAAATTTTCGGAGAAAAAATTTATGAAATTGATTTGCGACGGTCTGGATTTATCCGACGCGGTATTAAAAGTAAGCAAAGCGCTTTCCGCAAAAACCGCTAACCCCGTTTTGGAAGGTATTAAAATTTCCGCTAAAAACGACGGACTTACCCTTACCGCTACCGATACCGAACTCACTA
Organism: uncultured Clostridia bacterium; assembly: GCA_946624395.1. Lineage (GTDB taxonomy): Bacteria > Bacillota > Clostridia > Christensenellales > Borkfalkiaceae > UBA1259. The sequence goes on from CAMORY010000057.1 coordinate 5,561, forward strand.
TCGAAAAGACCATTAAAGCGGAAGTTTTAATGGAAGGTGAAACGGTCGTCGTCGGTAAATATTTCGTCGATTTTGCAAAGAAACTTGAAAAAGAACAGGTAGAACTTTCCTGTTTATACGACGGACAGTTGCAGATTAAATATTCCGATTCGGAAAGCGAATTACAGGTTTATCCCGTCGCTAATTTCCCCGTTATTAAAAAGGGTGATGAAGAAAACTTTTTCGAGATAACGCCCGCGGAATTTAAAGACGTTGTGGAAAAAACGGTTCTTGCCTGCTCGAACGACGATTCCCGCCCCATATTAAAAGGCGTGTTGTTTGAACTTAACGATAAATCTTTAACCTGCGTTGCGCTTGACGGGTTCAGGATGAGCGTTATTAAAAAAGACGTGGTGGCGAGCGGGGCGTTTAAAGCGATAATCCCTGCGAGAACGCTTTTGGAAATAACCCGTCTTATTGAAAAGGACGAAGGAACTTTAAAAGTTTATATTCAGAAAAACTCGCTGTTTTTACAAGTGGAAAACACGGTAATAGTTTCTCGGCTTATCGAAGGCGAATTCGTTAAATACGGGCATATTTTGCCGAATAATTTTGCAAACACTTTCACAGTGGAAAAAGAAACGCTATTAAACAGTTTGGAACGCGCGACCATCGTTGCTAAAAACGACAGATATAACGTAATCCGTTTCGATATCAGAGAAAACGTGATGACGGTTAGCGCCAAGTCTGAAGTCGGGTTTGTAAACGAGAACGTTAATATCAATCTTGAAGGTAAAGATATGATTATAGCGTTCAACGGTAAATTTTTGAGCGAGTATTTAAGAATTATAAAGGACGAATTTATAAAATTCAAACTCAATTCTTCGATAGACCCGTGTATTTTAACGCCCGCGGGGAAAGACGATTTTATATATCTCGTTCTTCCGGTCAGCATAAACGTTTAAAACCTTATAAAACGATTGACAAAAACGTCAATAATTTATAGAATATTAAAGTACGTAAAATAAACCTTTATATATAGGAGAAAAGAAAATGAAACAGACTTATCAACCCAAAAAAAGACAGAGAAGCAAAGTACACGGGTTCAGAAAAAGAATGAAGAGCAAGGCGGGCAGAAATGTGTTAAAACGCCGCCGCAACAAAGGCCGTCATAATCTTTCCGCTTAAAACACGGAAAAAACGATGGCTTTTGATTACAGGTTAAAAAAACAAAAAGATTTCAATAGAGTTTTTAAAGAAGGAAAAAGATTGTTTTCCGAGTCTTTAACGCTTATTTACCTGCCTTCAAAGGAATTAAAAGTCGGCTTTGCCGTAAGTAAAAAACACGGCGGAAGCGTTCAAAGAAACAGAATAAAAAGACTATTAAGGGAATCTTTCAGAAGTTTTTCACCTGAAAAAATGAAAAACTTCTTTTTTGTTTTTATACCTAAAATAAAAGACGAATACGATTATCACGTTTTTTTAAAAGATATCGGATACCTTTTAAAAAAGGGCGGCTTTTTTAAAGATAATTTATGTTGAAATTTTTAAGCGTTCGCCTTATAAGATTTTATCAGAAATATTTATCTTTCGGGAATTGCAGATACGTGCCTTCCTGTTCCGAATATGCTTTAGAGGCAATCTTAAAACACGGTTTTTTTATCGGGGTTGCGCTTGGGGCGTGGCGGATTTTAAGGTGCAATCCGTGGAGCAAAGGCGGTTTTGATAAAGTTCCGGATAAAAAAAGCGTGGTAAAGTGGGTGTATTAAATGGATATTATCAGTATTATTAATTTCAGCGCGCCGAGTACGGGAAACGCTTTCGCCAAACTTATTATGTGGCTGGTGTCGATTACTTCGTCGGTCGCGCTTGGCGTAATTTTATTTACGCTGTTTTTAAAGCTTATAACTTTGCCGTTCGACTTTATGTCGCGGTTTTCTATGCGCAAAAACTCCATTAAAATGGAACAGATGCGCCCCGAACTTGAAAAATTACAACAGCAGTACGCCAACGACAAAGCGCTTTACAATCAAAAAATGATGGCGCTTTACAAAAAGAACGGATATTCTATGTTCGGCGCGTGCTTGCCTGTTATTATCACTCTCGTCGTGTTTATTATCGCAATTAACGGGTTCAACGCGTATTCTCATTATCAGAATAAAAAGTATTTTTACGATATGAGCGTCGCATATAACAACGTTATTTACGCGGGGCTTGAAATAGACGGCGAATATATCTACGTTAACGAAGATGGCGCTATTTACGTAAACGACGCTAAAATTTTAGAAAAAGTCGACGGAGCGGGCGAATTTTCGTTCACCCCCGACGGAAAAGACTATCAGATTAT
>CAMORY010000058.1 GCA_946624395.1 uncultured Clostridia bacterium
GCTTCAAAGCAACCTTTTCTGCCACAGGTGCATTTTTCGCCGCCTACTTTTATTACCTGATGCCCTATTTCCGCACCCGCGGATTTATAGCCTTCGAAAAGTTTGCCGTCTAATACTATTCCGCTGCCCACGCCCGTTCCTAAAGTGATAAATATCATTGATTTATATTTATCCTTAATAAGCGAATATTCGCCGAGTGCTGCGGCGTTTGCGTCGTTGGTTATTCTGACTGTAATACCCAGAATTTTTTCAAGTTCGGCTTTTAAGGGAATATTTTTCCACGCTATATTATTGGCATATACGACTACACCCTTTTCGCTGTCGATACTCCCAGGACAGCCTATACCGACGCCCTGAATATTTACTCCGCTTTTCTGTTCAAGGCGCTTTACGAGTTTTGCAATATTGTTTGCGATATATTGATAAGGCTTTTCCTTTTCAGTCGGAATTTTGTCTTTGATAAGAATTTCGCCGTTATCAGACACTATTCCGCATTTAACGAAAGTTCCGCCGATATCTATACCCGCATAATATTTCTTGTTAGTACTAACCGACATAATCTTCTCCATTAATTTTTATATTCGTTTATTTGTATTTATAGTAAAGTCTGCAATGGCAAAACCCTTCGAATTCGGGGTCGGCTATCTGGTCGCGGAATTCCTTGCACATACAAACCGTATCTTCGGTTTTTGAAACCCTGCAAGGGCAATACCCGTCCTTTCTCTTTAAGCCGTCGCGTATGGCTTTGACTATCTTTTCGTCAGGATTAAAAACTATTTTCATTATTATTCTCCTTACCGTGAATATTGTACAATAAAACCGCCGAAAAAACAACGATTTTTAATAAAAACAAGATTTTTTACAGAATTATTTGCATTACGCTAATATAAATGGTATAATAATCTTCGTTTGGAAAACATTTCGATATACGGAGAATTTTATGAATTACGACGTGATAATAATAGGCGCAGGCCCCGGCGGTATTTTCGCCGCCTACGAACTTACGAAAAACGATGCCGCTTTAAAAGTTGCGGTATTTGACGCGGGACACTCGCTTGAAAACCGTAAATGCCCCATTGACGGCGAAAAAATCAAGTCCTGCATAAACTGCAAGCCCTGTTCTATAATGTCGGGGTTCGGCGGCGCGGGCGCGTTTTCCGATGGTAAATATAATATAACAAACGATTTCGGCGGAAGTCTGTACGAACATATAGGCAAACATAAAGCCATAGAACTTATGACCTACGTCGACGATATAAATATGCAACACGGCGGCGAAGGTACTAAAATGTATTCGACGGCGGGCACTTATCTTAAAAAATTATGTTTGCAGAATAAACTTAACCTGTTGGACGCTAAAGTCCGCCACTTGGGTACGGATAAAAACTTCGTCGTTTTGCAAAATTTATATAATATCCTTAAAAACAAAGTCGGTTTTCATTTCGACACCCCCGTTATAGACGTTAAAGCGGTGGAAGACGGATTTAAGATTATTACCGCGACGGAAGAGTTTTCTTGCAAAAAGTGTATTATTTCCGTCGGCAGAAGCGGCAGCAAATGGATGGAAACGTTATGCAAAAGCCTTAAAATTCCCATTAAGTCCAACCGCGTCGACATCGGTGTAAGGGTGGAACTCCCCGCGGAAATCTTTTCAAACCTGACCGACGAACTTTACGAGAGCAAAATAGTTTACAGAACGGAAAAATTCGAAGATTCCGTGCGTACTTTCTGTATGAATCCGAACGGCATCGTCGTAAACGAAAATACGAACGGGATAATTACCGTAAACGGGCACAGTTATGAAGACGCCGCAATGAAAACCAAAAACACCAACTTTGCGCTGCTTGTCAGCAAACATTTTTCCGAACCGTTTAAGGACAGCACGGGTGATGCGGAAAGTATTGCAAGACTTTCTAATATGCTTGGCGGCGGAGTAATAGTTCAGCGTTTCGGCGACCTTATACGCGGCAGACGCAGTACCGAAAAGCGTATAGAAGAAGGCGTGGTTCGCCCCACTCTTTCCGCAACCCCCGGGGATTTAAGTCTGGTGCTTCCAAAGCGTATTTTAGACGGAATTATAGAAATGATTTACGCGCTCGACAACGTTGCGCCGGGCACTGCTAACGACGATACGCTTTTATACGGCGTTGAAGTTAAGTTCTACAATATGGAAGTTTCCGTAGACGACAATCTGGAAACCAGAATAAACGGGCTTTACGTTATAGGCGACGGAAGCGGTATCACGCACTCCCTTTCCCACGCTTCGGCAAGCGGAATTTTCGTTGCGAGAAAAATCGCGGCTATAAATTAAATAGTGTAAAAAACAGCCTGCCGTTTCTTTTAATGAGAAACGGCAGGCTGTTTTAATATATACGATTATATCGTTAATTCGTCTTTTTTATTTTCCGCACTTGCAGAGCGTTTTCCGTCTATAAAGTTTTCCATAAAATAGAATAATACGACGGTTATAAGTTCGACGCCCAAAAGAATAGCGTGCAGATTTGCGTGATGCTCGGTCGGTTCTAAAATCATAACGAACGACAAAACGATAACGACAATCGATTCCGCCACGCTTAAAAACCCGAACCGTTTGGTTATAATACTTTTAACCGCGGCGGCGAGTTCTTTA
>CAMORY010000059.1 GCA_946624395.1 uncultured Clostridia bacterium
CCCGCCATACCTTCTTTAACCAAATCGTGCAAGGACTTTCCGAACATATTAGTTTCCCAAATTCCTGCGGGATTGTCTTCAAACTTATTCATAATGAAATTGATGAGGTCTTCGCCCTGTTTTTCCGTGCCGACAATGGGCGAAACTTCGGTCGAAACGTCCACTTTCATTATGTGCAGACTCGGCGCGGAAGCCTTTAATTTCACCCCGAATCTACCGCCCTGTTTTACGAGCGCCGGCTCTTCGAGATTCATTTCTTCAAAAGACGGTAAAACCACGCCGTAGCCCTTTTCTTCGGCTTCTTCAAGCGCTTCTTTTATCTTATTGAATTTGCGTTTGGACGCCGAAAAACTTTTAATATAAGACATAAGCCCGTAGTCGTCGGAAATATCTTCTCCGCACTCTTCGGATAAAATTTTATAGAACACCCCGTCTTTAACGCTCGCCTTGTACTCGCCTACGCCGTTTGCAAGGTTAAGTTCGGTAAGTTCCACTCCGTTAAATTCGTTATCCCCGTCGAACACGCTTAAAAGGCGAGAAAAATCTCTCATTTTGCACATATCTTCCGACGCTTTTTTGATTTCCGCTAAAAATCTGCTTATTATCGGGCTGTCGGACGGCAGAGCCTGCATCCATTTAGGCAAGTCTACGTTAAATGACTGCATCGGAAATTCAAGCAATATCTTTTCCATAATATCGCTTATATCGTCCGCGGTCATTTTAAGAACGTTGATAAGAGCAACCGAAACGCCGTATTTTTCTTCGAGTTTGTTTTTGGTATCGATTGCTTTTTCCGCCTCTACGTCCGCACTGTTTAAGATTATTACGAAAGGCTTTCCCTGTTTTTGCAGTTTTCTTATCACTTTATCTTCGGCGCTCACGTAATTTTCACGCGGGATTTCACCAAAACTGCCGTCGGTAGTAATGACAAGACCTATCGTAGAATACTCGTCTATTACTTTTTCTGTGCCGAACTCCGCCGCTTTTTCAAAGGTCATTTCGGTGTCGCTCCAAGGCGTTTTTACAAGCCGCGGCGCGCCGTCTTCTTCGTGTCCCGTAGCGCCTTCGACCAAATAGCCCACGCAGTCAACAAGTCTGACGTTTGCCGAAACTTTATTTTTAAACTGTACTTTTACCCCGTTTGCCGGTATAAATTTCGGCTGTGTCGTCATAACAGTTCTGCCGTCGGCAGACTGCGGCATTTCGTCAAGCGCGATTTGGCGCTGAAGTTTGTTCCCGATATTCGGTAGAATAAAATTTTCGGTAAACTTGGTTATAAACGTGGACTTGCCCGTTCTGACCGGTCCAACGACGCCGATAAATATTTCCCCGCCCGTTCTGCGCGAGATATCGCCGTAAATGTCGTACTTTTCCATAAAAAAACCTCCCATACACTACAAAAGTAATATATGAAAGGTTTTATCCGCTTATGAAATAAATCCGATTTTTAGGACAAGAGTATAAAGTCGCCGCCTAAAAATTACGGGTTTACATATTATCTTCTTTTTCCTTGTTTTTCTGTTCCTGTAGTCTTTTTGCTTTGGCTTTTACCACCATACCTTTAAAAGAAGTCGGGTGCTCGTCGCCCGCAAGCATACGTTCTATATTTTTGCGGTGCGCAAACCAAGTGAAAAAACAAATGGCTAAAATAAGCATACAACTAACTATATAATACGCCATCGTTCCGTTATTAACGGTTTCGTGCGCGCCTTTCTTTCCGTAATCCAAAAATAAGCGTATGCCGCCGCTTATCGCGGGCGGCGTAATGGCTATAAACGAACCCATCGCCCCGAATTCGGTAAGATAGATAAACACGACCGCCGCAACGATAGCCATAACGGCAACCATCGCCCAGCCACCGCCGTGCACAGATTCCGCAACCAAAAACACGCCGATAGTAGAAGCAATCCCCTTTCCGCCCTTAAACATAAAGTATATAGGATAGATATGACCTAAAACCACGCAAAGCCCGCAAAGGTAAATGGCGAAATCGGCGATATAAAAATCCGAATGGGCAAACTTTTCGTCGCCGAACGCAAAATACGCAATCAAAGTAGGTATCGCGCCTTTCATCACGTCAAGGAAAAACGTCAAAAGCCCGAACTTGAAACCGAGATTTCTGCCCATATTAAGCGTACCGGGGTTTCCGCTACCCATTTTTCTGATATCGGTACGTTTTATTTTGGAAATTATAAGCGCCCAGTTAACGCTGCCGAACAAATAACTGAAAACGCCCAAAACCGAAAGCCATAAACTATATATCATCTCGCTTTTCCCTCGTTATCAGTTTAATAGGAGTACCCGAAAAATCGCAAGCCTTACGCAAACAGTTTTCAAGATACCTTTTATAAGAAAAATGCATAAGTTTTTCTTCGTTTACGAACAAAATAAAAGTGGGCGGCACGCCTTCCGCTTGGGTGGCGTAAACTATTTTAAGCCGTTTACCGTTCATAGACGGCGGCTCGTTCGCCCTGACGCTGTCTAAAATAAGGTCGTTTAATACGCCCGTAGATATGCGCTTTTTAGAATTACTTAAAGCGGTTTTACAAAGCGTTAAAATTTTGTCCGTTCTTAGCCCCGTTTTTGCCGAAACGTAAACGGGCAAAATATAATCCATAAATTTTAACTCTTCCGAAAGTTCCGCGTTAAACTTATTTATAGTGTTAGTGTCTTTCTCTATTAAATCCCACTTGTTCATCACTATAACG
>CAMORY010000060.1 GCA_946624395.1 uncultured Clostridia bacterium
AAAACTTTAACGCGTATAATAAACGAAAACAAGGGCGGGCTCTTGTGTATTCTGCTGTAATTAAAAAAGTTTGTTAAAGCAGTCGGTTTTCGTTGACAAAAACGCTTTGCGGTGCTAAACTAAATATTAGTAAACGCTAATATAGTGATAAAGGTGAGAAAATGGTAAGTTGTTTTACCGAAAAACACGAAAGTATAAAGCAAAAACTTTCAGAGTCGGAAGATTTTTTAGACGGGGTGGAGTCGGCGAGTAAAATTTTCGCTATGCTTGGCGAACCTGTCAGGATGAAAATTATTCTCGCGCTTATGGAAGGCGAATTGTGCGTTTATCATATTTGCGAAATTACGGGTGGCAAGCAGTCGGCGATTTCCCAGCATCTGCGAAAATTAAAGGATAGCCGTATCGTAAAATCGCGTAAAGACGCAAATCAGGTGTTGTATTCGATAGCCGACGAACATATCTTTTCGATAGTGAAAACGGCGCTTGAACACAGTAAATGTCTGTAAAATCAAAATATAAACATTAAAAGGCAAAGACGGTTTTGCCTTTTAAAATAAACGATATATTAGTAAATTATGATATACTTATAAACCGTTATTAAAGGAGCAATATGGAAGAAGAAAAGGTTAAAAAGCAAACCCACGCAGAAGAAGACGAAGAAGGCGGGCACGCGTTCGGGATAGTTAAACTTGCTTTAAGCGGAATAATACTGCTTTTATCGTTAGTTATGGATTTTGGCGGAACTACGGTTTTAATATTGAGAATATGTGCCGCGACGATTTCGGGATACGAGATACTTATAAAATCCGCCAAAAATCTTTTACATAAAGAATTGTTTGACGAAAACACGCTAATGCTTATCGCGTTCATTACGGCGTTTATAATAGGCGAATCGGCTGAAGGTGTGTTTATCGTGCTTTTATATAATCTCGGGGAGTTGCTTGAAGATATAGCGACCGACAGTTCGAGAGAAAAAATAGCGGGGCTTGCCGAACTCAAAAGTTTTAAATCGAACCTTTTAGTAGACGGTAAAGTGTCAGAAGTTCCGCCAGAAAGCATAAAAATCGGCAGTTTTATTCTCGTCAGAAAGGGGGACAGAGTGCCTATCGACGGTAAAGTCGTTAAAGGGAACGCCGATTTCGACTTAAAAGCGATAACGGGCGAAAGTAAACTGTATAGCGTTAAGGCGGGGGACGACGTTTACAGCGGCGCGGTCAATTTAGGCGACGCGGTAGTTATAAAAACCGAAAAACTGTATAAAGACAGTACGGTGGAAAGAATAATCAAATTAGTTGAAAATTCTGCCGAGCGCAAGGCGAAAAGTCAGAAATTCATTACCGCTTTTGCCAAAATTTACACGCCTTGCATAGTGCTGTTCGCTTTTGTTTTAGCGGTAGTGCCGCCCGTTTTTGACGGCTATAATTTTAGCAAATGGATATACAAGGCGCTTAATTTCCTTATAGTTTCCTGTCCGTGCGCGCTGGTAATATCCGTTCCGCTCGGGTTCTTTATCGGTATAGGCGCGCTTGCAAAACGCGGTATTTTAGTTAAAGGCAGTAATTATATTGACGCGCTTGGCGCAACGAAAGTCGCCGTTTTCGATAAGACGGGTACGCTGACAAAGGGCGAATTTTCTATAAGCAATATAACCGCAAAAGACGGGTATACCGAAAAAGAGATACTTAAAATAGCCGCTTCGGTAGAACAGGGTTCTTCTCATCCTATCGCCAAAGCGTTGATTTCAGGGTGCGGGCAAGACGTTTACGAAGTAAGTAATATAAAAGAAATTTCAGGACACGGCGTTTTAGGCACGATAAACGGAATACGCTACACGGTTGGCGGCAATAAGGTTTTAAGCGAAACAATCGCGCGTAAAATCGACAATGGGAATAATACCGTTTACGTATTGAAAGAAGGCGAGAATATAGGCGAAATTTCAATTATAGACAGCGTAAAAGCAGAAAGTGCGCAATTGATAAAAGATTTGCGTGCCGTGGGAGTGGAAAAAACTTATATTTTAAGCGGTGATAATTGCGCCGCGGTAGAAAAAGCGGCAAAAGAAATAGGCGTTTTTAAGGCGTACGGCGAACTGTTGCCCGAACACAAAGCGGATAAAATTGCCGAAATAATAAAAGAAACGGAACGCGGAAAGGTGCTGTTCTGCGGGGACGGTATAAACGACGCGCCGTCTATTGCCGCGGCGGGTGTGGGGGTTGCCATGGGTGCGCTTGGCAGCGAAGCGGCAATCGAAACCGCGGACGTTATTATAACGGACGATAATTTATTGAAAATTCCGTACGCTATAAAGAAGTCTAAACTTATAAAACGCAAGGTTTTAACCAACGTTATAGCGTCGCTTGGAATTAAATTCGCTATACTTTTTTTAAGCGTATTTATGCCGCTTCCGATTTGGCTTGCTATGCTTGGCGACGTGGGGGTAATGCTTTTAGCGGTGTTAAATTCGCTTACTATAAGTCTTTATAAGTAATCTGTAAAAACAAACTATATGTAAACACCCGTTCCCGATAGCTTCGGGAACGGGTGTTTTTATGCGGCTTTATATTTTATAATAAATTTTTCAAGCAGCGCGACCAGCACGTACATTAAAGTGGCAAGCACGCATAAAACCACGGTTGAAGCCATAACCAAGTCTAATTTAAATACCTGACCGCCGTAGACTATAAGATAGCCGAGCCCCGCGCGGGAAACGAGATATTCGCCCATAATAGACCCTATCCAAGCCATACCCACGCTTATTTTAAGCATACTTATTAAAGACGGCATACTTCCGGGGATAACTAGTTTTAAAAGTATCTGGAATTTGTTTGCGCCGAAGGATTTTAAAAGCAGAATTTTGTTTTTGTCTACCGCTAAAAATCCGTTGAGCATTGTCATAATCGCAACGACTATACCGATTATAAACGCCATAAAAATTATAGCCTTTTCGCCACTCCCGAACCATATAATTATGATAGGTCCTAAAGCGATTTTCGGCAGACTGTTTAGAACGACGATATAAGGTTCTAACACCTTTCGCGTTTTTTCAGACCACCATAATATCAGCGCGACGATATATCCGATACCTACCGCCAAAATAAATCCCAAAATCGTTTCGTAAAGCGTAATGCCTATGTGATAGGCAAAGTTATCGTTTACGAACAGGTTTTTTACCGTAATTGCGATTCTCGACGGGGAACTTGTTATAAACGGGTCGATAATTCCCGCGTTCGCAAATATTTCCCATAGAGAAAGCATCAGCGCAAGCAGGGCAAACCGCCAGAAAATTATGATAAATTTATTCTTTTTTATTCCGTTTAAGTACTTAATTCTTTCCTTGGAATATTGATTGTTTTTTTTCATCAGTTTAATTCCTTCCATATTTTTTCAAACCACAGGCTAAACTCGGGGCTTTCTCTTTTCCGTATAGGGCAGTCGCCTTCTATGTTGGGTACGAAAACCGATTTCACCTTTGCAGGTCTTGCGGTTAGCACTACGATTACGTCTGACATAGCGATTGCTTCCGATATGTCGTGGGTAACTAAAATCGCGGTTTTTCGTTCCGATTTGATTATTCTATATACGTCGTCGCAAACGGACAGGCGCGTCTGATAATCCAGCGCCGAAAAGGGTTCGTCAAGCAATAAAAGCGCGGGGTCGGATACCAGCGTTCTTATAAGCGCAACCCGTTGGCGCATACCGCCCGACAGTTCGTCGGGATAGTTGTTTTTAAACTCGTATAAGCCGTATTTTTTCAAAAGGTTTTCTGCGTTCTTTTTTGTCGCGGAAGTTTTTGCCCTTTTGATTTCAAGCGGCAAATGCACGTTTTTTTCTATCGTGCGCCAGGGGAAAAGTTCGTCTTTTTGCAGCATATACCCGAGATTGCGGCGTTTAGAGCCAGAGCCGCTGTTTTCGCCGCTTATGCTTATTTCCCCGAAAGTCGGGGAAATAAGCCCTGCGATAAGCGAAAGTACGGTGGTTTTTCC
>CAMORY010000061.1 GCA_946624395.1 uncultured Clostridia bacterium
ACGAATAAAATATTTGAATTCTTTGCAAAATATAATCGTCAAGTTGAAATAACGAAAACGTGGTTTTCTTTTGGAACATACATAACGTCGAAAGACGGACCGATAAAATTAGGAATAGGTTTAGGAAAACAGACTGAAGAGTGGGGAGAGCCAGAAACGATTATAAAAACAAAAGCGCTTCCCGATAAACCTTTCGGCAATAAATATTGTACGCTTTATCAAATTGAATTACTTTCCGAGAGCGACAGGCAAATGAGCCTTGACGAAATAAAGGCGCAATTAGAAGAGAAATTGCAAGCAGCTAAAATGAAATTAGAAGAAATAGAAAGTTTAATTTAATCAGGGCAATATTCGGCTAATCTACTTAAAAAATTTTCGTCGTGGATATTGCTGTTAAGAAAGTTTCCGTTCGGTTCTATACAAATCGAGCGGATATTTTTTTTATCCTGTTCGTATCTGTTTACATAAGCGGTGTTTTTATCGAAATATTTTCCTAAATATTTTAACGCATTGCCCGCGGGAAAAATTACGTTTCCGTTTGACGGTAAAACGCCTAATGTCTCGAAAGATTTTATTATCTCTCTTGTTTTTACGTTGTATTGATTATCGTTGTCTTTATCTACAAGCCACGCGGGGTGTACGCGTACGGCTTGCGCACCGTTTTTAAGCAGATTTTCGGTAAAAAGTAATACGTTTTTTAACGGGATAGTTTCCTGATGAAATGCGTCCGCTGAAACAAGTATATCATTTACACCGCTTTCCGCAACGTTTTTTGCGACTTGTGCGGTGATTTTGTTATCTTTTGAAAAATAGCCGTTCGTTATTATTTGCCGTTTTGGAATATTCATTTTTCTTGCGGCATTATGGATTGAAATAACGGTGTCGGGATAAATTAGCGGCTCGCCGCCGAAAGTCATTACCGATTGCAAAGTGAAAGCGTTATTTATTTTTTCTAACGCACGGACGGCAGTATCGGCGTTTAATTTCCCGCCGTTTTTTCTCAATTCGCTTTCGGAACAATGTTTGCAGTTGCCCGTGCAGGAATAAGTGATTATAAATTCTACGCGGTTGAGATTTTTAAGAAAAGGGTTCATGAGTTTATTGTTTCGGTATAAAGTTTTCAAAAATTATGTTTTTGACGAAGGGCGGCAAACTCTGCCGTTCTTTTTCGTTTTTAACAGTCCAAGCGATGACGGGCGTTTTTTTGCTCTTTCGTTTTACGAATTTCAAGCCGTCTTTATGGAAACTAATAAAATCGGGCTTTATTAAAAAGTTAAAACTCAGGTGTTTTAATACGAAATTAGTTATTCTGCCGCGCTCTTTTTTATGCGTGCCGAGTATTCCGCAGATAAAATCGGGCGCAAGGCGTTTAACCCGTTTTATATAGAACGGGTTAAAGGACTGCACGGCAAATTCCCCGTCGTAGTTTTTTAAGATATCCACCGTTTTATCCACTATATAGTCGTTTTCCTGATCTTTTATTTCAATAAGCAGCGGAATTTTGCCGCGGCAAACCGCCAACACTTCTTGAAGAGTAGGGATTTTCTCATTAGTATCTGAAAGATACAGCGCTTTAAGTTCCGCAAGGCTTTTTTCGGTAATTTTGCCACGTTTTCCCGTCATACGGGTAAGGGTATCGTCGTGAAAGCACACGATTTCATTATCCGTGGTTAAAAATAAATCGATTTCGATGGGATAGCCCTTTTTCGCAGCCAGACTATAAGCGGTAAGAGAGTTTTCTATAATTTCGCCGCCCCAAAGCCCGCGGTGGGCGATAGGGCGGGTTAAAAGCCAGCAGTCGTTTTTAAGCGCCATAGTTTCTCCTGTAAAGCAAATCGCTTGCAAAAAATCGATAAATAATATATACTTATTTTATATTTAAAATTATAAGCGAACGGGTAAAAAATGTCAATCGAACAGAAAAACATACGTAATTTTTGCATAGTAGCGCATATCGACCACGGCAAAAGCACCCTTGCCGACCGCTTGATGGAAATGACGGGGCAGGTATCGGAGCGCGAAAGTAAAGAGCAACTCCTTGATTCTATGGATTTGGAACGTGAACGCGGCATAACCATTAAACTTACGCCTGTACGTATGTTCTATAAGGCAAAAGACGGCAACGAGTACGTTTTTAATTTAATCGATACCCCCGGGCACGTGGACTTTTCTTACGAAGTTTCCCGTTCTTTGAAAGCGTGCGAAGGCGCAATTTTAATCGTGGACGCAACGCAGGGCGTTCAGGCGCAGACTCTCGCTAACGCCTACCTTGCAATCGACAACGATTTGGAAATTATGCCCGTCATAAACAAAATGGATTTAGCGTCCGCCCGCCCCGACGAAGCGGCGGAAGAGTTAGAAAACATTTTGGGCGTGGACGCGTCCGACGCGCCGCGCATTTCCGCAAAAAGCGGGCTTAACGTGGGCGAAGTGTTAGAACAAATCGTCAAAAAAATTCCCGCGCCGAGCGGCGATAGAAACGCGCCCTTAAAAGCGCTTATCTTTGACAGTTTTTACGACAATTTTAAGGGCGTTATCTGTTTCGTGCGGATTGTGGACGGTACGGTTAAAGTCGGTACGGAGATTAAAACCTTTATGTCCGACAAACAGTTTACCGTGACGGAAGTGGGTGTTTTCGCGCCCAAAATGTTGCCGCAAGAAAGCCTTTCGGCGGGCGAAGTCGGCTATATCGCGGCAAGCGTTAAAAGCATAGAAGACACGCAGGTGGGCGACACCATAACGGAAGTAGCGCGCCCCGCAAAAGAGCCGCTTGCGGGCTATAAAAAGGCGTTGCCTATGGTCTTTTCGGGCGTATTCCCATTAGACGGCAGTAAATATAACGACCTTAAAGACGCGCTTTTAAAATTAAAGCTAAACGACGCGGCACTGTCTATAGAGCCCGACAATTCGGTGGCGCTTGGCTTCGGCTTCCGTTGCGGGTTTTTGGGGCTGCTGCATATGGACGTTATTCAGGAACGCATAGAACGGGAGTTCGATTTAGAGATAATAACCACCGCGCCCAGCGTTTCTTATAAAGTGTATAAGACGGACGGCACTATGCTTGTCGTCGAAAACCCCACGCACTTGCCGCCAACGACCGAAATAGCGTATATTGAAGAACCCGTTATTTCGGCAAGCATATTCACCCCGCCCGACTACGTAGGTCCTATTATGGAACTCTGCCAGCAAAAGCGCGGCGTGTATAA
>CAMORY010000062.1 GCA_946624395.1 uncultured Clostridia bacterium
GAGTCTGGACCGTATCTCAGTTCCAATGTGGCCGATCACCCTCTCAGGTCGGCTAACCATCGTCGACTTGGTAGTCCGTTACACTACCAACTATCTAATGGTACGTGAGCCCATCTATATCCGATAAATCTTTTACCCCTGTGGGATGCCCCACTGTGGTCTTATGCGGTATTAGCACAAATTTCTCTGTGTTATTCCCCAGACATAGGCAGGTTGCTCGCGCGTTACTCACCCGTCCGCCGCTAACTTTAGGGAGCAAGCCCCCTAAAGTCCGCTCGACTTGCATGTATTAAGCACACCGCCAGCGTTCGTCCTGAGCCAGAATCAAACTCTTGAGTTAATGATTTAAAGCCGAGAAACGAATTTCTCAACTGCTCTAACGAATTTCGCTTTATTTAGCGTTTTGTCATTTTAATGACTGTTTTCAAAGTACATATTTCATACTTCAAAGATTTTGACAGAAACTTTCAAAATAACTATTATTTTGTCTTATTTCCTTCTATTCAGTTTTTAAACAACGTTCCGTCAACAGCGGTTGACGTATTGCTTAAACAAGCGTTTCGCTTGCGACAGCCTACTTATAATAACATAGTCCCAATTTTAAGTCAAGCATTTTTTTAAGGTTTTTAAAGATTTTTTTACGAATTTTGCAATCTTTTTTTATCCCACAAAATATTGTGTTTTTTTGTCTCTAAAAACCACAATTTTTGCTTTTTAATGCTTAAAATCGCTTGAAAAAACTTAACGATTTAATAAGACTACGTTGTTCCCCACGGAAAGTGGGTAATTGTGATTATAAATGAAAACCGTTTTAAAGTCAACGGTTTTACGCAAAAAAGTAAAAATTATTATAAAAAAACGCGGTGCACAATCGGCAGGATAAATTTTATAGAAACATTTATATATAATATACATTATATAACATAACTTATTAAAGCAATTTTACACCGAAGAACGGGTTATTTAAAAACTTTCAGGCGGAGCAAACGCTCCGCCTGAACTGTTTTAATATATCCGATTTACTCTTTAATATTATAAAGGCAACTGTCCTAACTGATAACTGTCAAGGTCGCTCGGCAAACTTACTTTACCATCATAAGCCTTTACTACCATATATACTGACATGCTGGAATTATAGCCTTGATAACTTATTGTCACAGACACGTCGATTTTACACGCAATAAGGTTGCCGTTAGCGTCGAAAACGTAATAATATTCACCGTTCACTTTAACGCCTTCCACCGAGAAGTTATTAACTTCTACTTTAACTTTACTTTCCGTTTCGCCTTTATCGAGATAAACCTTAATACTGCCGGTGTTATCCATTTCAAGGTATTCAATAACGCCTTGGATGTCTATAATCGCGTCAGAACCCATACTGGTAATCCCTTCAAGGAACTCTTCGTAATCCACCGCCTGTTTTATCTTCATGCCGTCGCTGTTTATGTACATAAAACCGTTGGAATAATAAATGTCGCCCTTTATGGATTGACCTTCTCCTTTGCCTTTGACGCTACCTTCCATCTCTATCTGTTGCTGAGCATTGTAAACGCATTTCAAATCGTATTCCATAGAAAATTCCATTTCTCCATCCATTTCCATAGAAAATTCCATTTCCATACCGCTTTTCATGTCTAAAACACTGCTCTCGCCGTTAACGCTTTCAGCAAACTCTGCGGCGGTTGCTTTGTCCACTTCTTCGTAATTACCTTTAAAGGTCGAATCCCCGCAAGCCGTAAAGCCCATTACGCCGATTGCAAGAACAAGGCACATAACAAGAGTTAAAAGTTTTTTCATCGTTGTTTTCTCCTTAAAAAATTTTTATTATTTGTTGTTCAATTTATTATTTTGGCTATTAAGCCTGTTTGTTCCGTTGCGTCAGCAACGGAAAAGGGGTACCCCTTGAAATCTTAAAAATTTTTATCGGTCTTAAAAAACCGTTTACTTTGTCTATATTATGGCTCTTTATTGCAATTTTGTCAAGCCTTTCCGGAAAATTTAAAATACCCACCCCCGAAAATTTTGTCGGGAGCGGGTTGGTGCACTCGACGGGAGTCGCTCCGCTTCGCTGAAAATGCATTCGCGTTTTCGCAAACACTATCGTTTTTGCCTATCCTTACGGATAACGCTCGCTATCACGCCAAGGCAGCAAAAGGTGGATGTCCACCTTTTGTCGGCGACCATTTCAAATTGCATTTGCTTTTCGGTCGCCGATACCTGCCTGTTCGACTCCCGCGCCTTTATCAAAACAACTCCCCGACAGGTTAAAACCTGTCGGGGAGTTGTTGGTGCACTCGACGGGAGTCGAACCCACAGCCTTCGCCGTCGGAGGGCGACGCTCTATCCAGTTGCGCTACGAGTGCGTATATATCATTAAATTGATTTGCAGTGATAACATTATATATGTAATCCGAAAAAATATCAAGTATTTTATAAACCTTTAACGCAAAGTTGTATTTTAAATCAAAATATGTTATCATTTTATAAATCAAAATTTGCGGGTAAAAAATGAAAACGGTAGTCGTGGGCATGAGCGGCGGCGTGGACAGTTCGGTCGCGGCGCTCCTTTTAAAAGAGCAAGGGTACAACGTAATCGGGCTGTATATGAACAACTGGGAAGAAACCGACGCGTGCGGCGCTTGCACGGGCGAAGAAGACTTTGCGGACGTTCGCAGGGTTTCTAACAAACTCGGCATACCCTACTATTCTGTAAACTTTGCTAAAGAATATATGGACAGGGTGTTTTCGTATTTTCTTACCGAATACTCCGCGGGCAGAACCCCCAACCCCGACGTTTTATGCAACCGCGAGATAAAGTTCAAAGACTTTAAGGAAAAAGCGAAAGAACTTGGTGCGGATTATATCGCTACGGGGCATTATTGCGATATTCTGCACGATAAGGGCGTGCATTACCTTTTGAAAGCCAAAGACCAAAGTAAAGACCAGACATATTTTTTAAACCAACTTTCGCAAGAACAGTTAGACGGCGTTTTATTTCCGCTGGGGAAACTCGATAAAACGGAAGTCCGTAAAATCGCCGTGGCAAATGGGCTTGCAACCGCCGCGAAAAAGGATTCCACGGGCATATGCTTTATAGGCGAACGGAATTTCCGCAACTTCCTGTCAAAATACCTACCCGCGAAAAAGGGCGACATAATAACGACGGACGGAAAGAAAATCGGCGAACATATGGGGCTTATGTACTACACTTTAGGTCAGCGCCGCGGGCTTAATATCGGCGGACAGAAAGGCGACGACGGCGGCAGATGGTTCGTGATAGAAAAAGATTTAAAAAACAATATATTATACGTAGCACACGGCTCGGAAGAAAAATTATACAGCAAAGGGCTTATTATGAACAAAGTTAATTGGATACCCTTTGCCCCCGAGATAAAGGAATTCAAATGCACGGCGAAATTCCGCTACCGCCAGCCCGAACAGGGTTGCACGGTTAAAATAAACGACGGGTTTATTCAGGTAGATTTCGACGAAAAGCAGCGCGCCATAACCGAAGGGCAGTTCGCCGTGTTTTATCAGGGCGACAAGTGCATAGGCGGCGGCGTTATAGAAAAAGCGATATTTTAATAACTGTCATCCTGAGACGGACAATCTTTGACGGGCAGTCTAAGGACCTTATAATTTCTACTATTAAAAAGATTCTGAGATTGCCCGTTATTTATGTCCGTCTCAGAATGACATAGAAAATTTATGTATTACGTTTATATTTTAACTAATTACACCAACAAAGTTTTATATACGGGCATTACCAACAACCTTGAAAAAAGAATATACGAGCATAAAACAAAAGCGGTAAAAGGTTTTACCGCAAAATACAACGTACACAAACTAATCTATTTTGAAGAAACAACCGAAGTACACGCGGCAATTCAGCGCGAAAAACAAATAAAAAGGTTTACGCGGGATAAAAAAATAAACCTTATAAATTCTTTAAATCCGTCGTGGACGGATTTAATAGAAAAATTTCACGAACAATAAAACCGTATAGTTATAAAAGGTCCTTAGATTGCCCGTTTTATTCGCCCGTCTCAGGACGACAATAATTTGTGATTTGATTTTAAACACTTTCGCCCCCGCAGGCAACGCCTGCGGGGGCGAAAATTTTTAATATTGATTATTACTTTCAGTTATAAATGGGATACTTGTCGCACAGCGCGATAACTTCTGCCGTAATTCTGTCTTTAACGTTATCGAAGTCGGACGCAACTTCTCTCATCCACACCGCGATTTTCTTCATTTCTTCTTCCTTAAAGCCACGGGTCGTTATAGCGGGCGTACCCACCCTTATGCCGCTGGTAATAAACGGCTTTTCAGGGTCGTTCGGGATAGCGTTCTTATTGACGGTGATATGCACTTCGTCCAGCCGCTTTTCCATCTCCTTACCCGTTATGCCGAACGGGCGAAGGTCTATAAGCATAAGGTGGTTATCCGTGCCGCCCGAAACGATTTTAAATCCTTCTTTAACGAGTTCTTTGCTTAAAGTCTGCGCGTTCGCTATTATCTGTTTCTGGTATTCTTTGAATTCGGGCTTTAAAGCTTCGCCGAGCGCTACCGCCTTTGCCGCGATAATGTGCATTAAAGGTCCGCCCTGCGTTCCCGGGAACACCGCTTTGTCGATTTTAGCCGCAAGTTCTTCTTTACAGAGAATAAGTCCGCCGCGCGGGCCGCGAAGAGTTTTATGCGTGGTCGTCGTTACCACGTCCGCATACGGAACGGGGCTTTGGTGCAGACCCGCGGCGACGAGCCCCGCGATATGCGCCATATCTACCATAAGGTACGCGCCCACTTTGTCCGCGATTTCGCGCATTTTTTTGAAATCTATAGCGCGCGAATAAGCGGAAGCCCCCGCTATTATCATTTTGGGCTTGCAACTTTCGGCAACCCTTAAAATATCGTCGTAATCCAGCATTTCCGTTTCGTTTGAAACGCCGTACGGCACTATATTGAAATATTTACCCGAAATATTTACGGGCGAACCGTGGGACAAATGCCCGCCGTTCGCAAGATTCAGCCCCATAACCGTATCGCCCGGGTTTACCAGCGCGAAGAACACGGCAAGGTTAGCGTTCGCGCCCGAGTGGGGCTGAACGTTAGCGTGTTCCGCGCCGAAAAGTTTTTTAGCGCGCTCTCTCGCTATATTTTCCACTATATCCACGTACTGACAACCGCCGTAATAACGCTTTGCGGGAAAGCCTTCCGCATACTTGTTGGTAAGCACCGTACCCGCCGCCAAAAGCACCGCTTTAGACACTATATTTTCGGACGCAATCAGTTCTATATTATGCTGCTGGCGCTTTAATTCCAAATCGCAAGCGCCGTACACTTCAGCGTCGTAATTTTCAAGTTCTTCAAAAAAGTTTTTCATATATTTCTCCTAAAAGTTTTTACAATTTAGTGGTGGAAAAGGCGCATACCCGTGAACGCCATTACCATACCGTATTTATCCGCCGCTTCTATAACCAAGTCGTCGCGCACGCTGCCGCCGGGCTCTACAACGTAAAGAACGCCGCTTTTTGCCGCCCGTTCGATATTATCCGCAAACGGGAAAAACGCGTCGGAAGCAAGCGTAATGCCGCTTACCGTGTTTAAGTACGCGTCTTTTTCTTCACGCGTAAACGGTTCGGGGCGAGCGGCAAAATATTTTTGCCAACTTTGTAGTAGTTCGGGGTAATCGGCGTCCGACAGATACAAATCTATTATATTGTTTTTATCGGGCCTGCCTATCCCTTCCGCGAATTTTAAGGACAGCACCTTGTCGCTTTGTCTTAAATTCCATAAATCGGCTTTGTTTGCCGCTAAGCGAGTACAATGTATTCTCGACTGCTGCCCCGCGCCTACGCCGATTGCCTGCCCGTCAAAAGCGAAACACACGGAGTTCGACTGCGTGTATTTAAGCGTGATTAACGCAATTATTATATCTTTTTTCTTGTCTTCTGGCAAGCGTTTGTTTCTACTTACGATATTCGTCAAAAGATTTTCGTCTATTTTAAACTCGTTTCTACCCTGTTCGAAAGTTATGCCGAACACCTGCTTGCGCTCTATCGGGTCAGGTCTATAAGACGCGTCGATTTTTATTATATTATAATTGCCTTTCCGCTTTGCGCGCAAAATCTCAAGCGCTTTAGTGCTGTACGACGGGGCGATTATTCCGTCCGAAACTTCCCTTGCTATTATCTTTGCGGTAGTTTCGTCGCACTCTGTAGAGAGCGCGATAAAATCCCCGAAAGAAGACATCCTGTCCGTTCCCCTTGCCCTTGCGTAAGCGCACGCTACGGGAGAGTTGTCAAGCCCTTCTATATCGTCCACGAAACAGGCTTTTTTAAGTTTATCCGAAAGGGGCTTGCCTATCGCCGCGGATGTTGGCGAAACGTGCTTAAAAGACGTTGCCGCCACTTCGCCCGTCGCTTCGGTTATTTCTTTAACGAGTTGCCACGCGTTCAAGGCGTCCAGAAAGTTTATGTACCCGGGTCTGCCGTTCAATATTTCCACGGGCAAGTCCTTTCCGCCCGCCATAAATATACGCGCGGGCTTTTGGTTTGGATTGCAACCGTATTTCAAGGAATATTCGTTCACCGCTCTCTCCTTTTATTTGTTTTTGTTAATAAGGCGTTTTTGGCTCTTCCCCGTTTTTAAGTCGATATATTCGACGTAAAGGGAAATTTTATTGTCTTTATTTAGGGCGTTCCAAAGCCCGTTGGTAAATTCGTCTATGCCGTTCGGGATTTTAACCCGTTCGGGTTCACCGCAAAAGGTCGGAATAGGGTTGCCGTCGGTAATATAGGTATGAATAAAATGCCCAAGCCCCGCTATCGGCGAATAAGAAAACCCGTAGCGGTTGCACGCGCTGCCCTTTTCGTCCGCCGATTTTAATATACTCATTTCGTAATCGAAACCGTTTTCGCCCAAATTTATTATACCGCTTATTCTGGGCGTAAAGTTGGGGCTATCGGGCTCGAACTCCCGCGATTTTAACGCTTCAAAAAAACTCTTGCCCGCATTTAAGCCGTCTATAACCGTGTCCGTCTGGTCGCCGTTGGTTATCACCACGCCGCCGCGAAACCGCTTTACCGCCGCGTAAATTATTAAACTTGCGTCTTCAACTTTAGCGGCGTCGAAAGGTTCGGTAAACAATTCGCCGTTCTTTTCGGCAAATACTCGGTTTCTGCTGTTGGCGCTTCTGCCCATAATAAAGTAGGCGAACGCGGCACTTTTACCGTCTTCGCTTTTTCCTATTATTATACCGCGCCCAACGTACGGGTTGCCCGCTACAAGTTCCGAAATGTCGTTGATTTTATAAACGTTCATAAAATTTCTCCGTTCGATAAAATAAAAGGGCACTACTCGCTAGGAAAACGAGAGTGCCCAGACGGTCGGCAAAGGTTTTACCCCTTTATAAAACGTTTTTCCGCTCCCCCGTGGTTATCCACTTTTCCGTCAGTCGCAGAAAAACCTTAAATTACGTTTTTTACTACGAAAACAGTATAACATTTTTCGCTTTCAAAGTCAATATTAAAGAAAGAAAACGGAAAATCTTTTTCTGTTGTTCTATGATTATTTTTTATCTTTTTGCGGTATAATTTTTTTCGGAGAAAAACGTTATGAAACACAGAAAACTAAACGTCGCGGCGCTTATTTTAAATCTCACCGTGTTTATCCTTACCGCGTACTCGGTGGCGCACAATTTCAGACGGGATATTATAAGAACTCCCGAGTTTGTAAACGGCGGCGAACTTACCGACTTTACGGGCATTTACTCTTTCAGATATTTTACCACTCTTTCCAACGCGTTCGTTGCGATTGCGGCGGCGATTATGCTGTTTTTCAACGTTAAAAACGTTATTAAGGACGAATACCGCTTCCCGCGGTGGATTACGGTTTTAAAGTACGTTGCCACCTGCGCCGTCGCGCTTACGTTTTTTACGGTAGCGCTGTTTTTAAGCCCGCTACTTGCGTTCTACGGCAAAAGTTATTTCACACTTTTTAAGGGAAACGGCTTTTTCTTTCATTTTCTTATCCCCGCGCTGGCGGCGCTATGCTTTATCCTGTTTGAAAAATCACCCGAACTGCCTTTTAACTGCACCTTTACGGCGTTGCTACCCGCTATATTATACGCTTTCGTTTATACCATAATGGTAGCGGGCTTTAAAACCTGGCCGGACTTTTACAGTTTTACTTTTAACGAAAGGTTCTGGGCGCTGCCTATAACCATGGCGGCTATGTTCGCTTTTTCTTACGGTATTTCCGTTATTATATTCTTCCCGCGGAAAAAGATAGACTTAATTAAATAACGATTAAAAACTCTGCGCCGAAGCGATACCGCTTCGGCGCAGAAAACTTTTTGCCGTTTGTTATAAATCACTCGCCCGCCATTTCTTCGGGGTGGAACACCGCGTCGAACTTTTCGGCGGTTAAAAACCCGAGTTTTACGCACGCTTCTTTAAGCGTGATATTTTCTTTATAAGCAAGGTGCGCGCATTTTGCCGCGTTATCGTAGCCTATAAACGGATTAAGCGCGGCAACGAGCATAAGCGAATTGTGCAAATTCGCACTCATCTTTTCCTTATTCGCCTTTATCCCGCAAGCACAATGAATATCGAAAGACGTTATGCCGTCCGCAAGCAGTCTTACCGACTGCAAAAAGTTATATATTATCACGGGCATAAACACGTTGAGTTCGAAATTGCCTTGCGACGCGGCAACGCCTACCGCCACGTCGTTTCCCATAACCTGTACCGCCACCTGTGTCAGCGCTTCGCACTGCGTGGGGTTGACTTTCCCCGGCATTATGGAAGAACCCGGTTCGTTTTCGGGAATAAATATTTCGCCGAGCCCGCAGCGCGGCCCTGAAGCCAGAAAGCGGACGTCGTTGGCTATTTTCATAAGGTTTGCGGCGAGCGCTTTTATAGCGCCGTGCGCGAACACCAACGCGTCTTTACTAGTCAGCGCGTGGAATTTGTTGGGTGCGGTAATAAAAGTTTTGCCCGTAATGTTGCCGATATTTTCCGCCACCTTTTCCGCAAAGCCCGCGGGCGCGTTAAGCCCCGTGCCGACAGCCGTTCCGCCCAGCGCCAAAAAGGAAAGTTTTTTAACCGCCAAAACCAGCATTTCGCGCGTTTCGGTAAGCATTGCTTTCCATCCGCTTATTTCCTGCGAAAAGGAAATAGGCACGGCGTCCTGCAAATGCGTTCTGCCGCTTTTTATAACGCCGCGGTTTTCCTTTTCCAGCCTTTCAAAAGTCGAAACAAGTCTATCTATCGCGGGTAAAAGTTTATCTTCTATAGCGATAACCGCCGCTATGTGCATAGCCGTCGGAAAAGTGTCGTTGGAACTTTGCGACATATTCACGTCGTCGTTGGGGTGCAAAAGTTTTTTGCCCGCTATCTCGTTGCCACGGTTTGCTATCACTTCGTTTGCGTTCATATTCGACTGCGTGCCCGAACCCGTCTGCCACACGACAAGCGGAAAATTATCGTTCAGCTTGCCGCTAATAACTTCGTCCGCCGCCGCGCATATGGCGTCTTTTTTCTCGTCCGAAAGAATTTTAAGCGCG
Source organism: uncultured Clostridia bacterium (assembly GCA_946624395.1). Classification (GTDB taxonomy): domain Bacteria; phylum Bacillota; class Clostridia; order Christensenellales; family Borkfalkiaceae; genus UBA1259. The sequence goes on from CAMORY010000062.1 coordinate 9,569, forward strand.
TTGTTCGCAAGTGCCGCCGCCTTTTTCAAAATCCCGAAAGCCGCCGTTATTTCTCTCGGCATTATCTCCCCGCCGATTTTAAAATTCTCAAAACTCCGCTGCGTCTGCGCGCCCCAGTATTTATCTGCGGGAACTTTCATTTCCCCCATAGAATCCTTTTCGATACGGTAATCCATAGTTTTCTCCGTTTTGTTTTTACTCTGTAAATGCCGAAAAATCGCTACGCGTTCTTGTTCGACAGATATTCGTCGATAGATTTCGCGGCGAGTTTACCCGCACCCATTGCCGAAATAACGGTCGCCGCGCCCGTGACGGCGTCCCCGCCCGCGTATACGCCGAGTTTTGAAGTAAGCCCGTTTTCGTCCACGATAATTCCGCCGTGGTCGTTTACGTTAAGCCCTTCCGTCGTATTCTTTATAAGCGGATTGGGCGAAGTGCCTATCGCCATAATAACCGTGTCGACTTTAAGTTCAAATTCCGAACCCGCTATCGGCACGGGGCGGCGACGACCTTTTGCGTCAGGTTCGCCAAGTTCCATTTTGATACATTTTATCCCGGACACGAACCCGTTTTTCACGTCGCGCGGGTTGTCGGGGTTATTATACCCCAAAATTTCCACGGGATTGCATAAAAGCCTGAAATCTATGCCTTCTTCCATAGCGTGTTCCACTTCTTCTTTGCGGGCGGGTATTTCGTCCATAGAACGGCGGTATACTATATACACCTTTTCCGCGCCGAGACGGAGCGCCGTTCTCGCCGCGTCCATCGCCACGTTGCCGCCGCCGACTACCGCAACGAAACCGCCTTTCATTATAGGGGTGTCGCAATCTTCGCGGTAGGCTTTCATTAAATTGCTGCGCGTTAAAAACTCGTTGGCGGAATATACGCCTTTTAAAGATTCGCCTTTTATATTCATAAAGTTAGGCAGTCCCGCGCCCGAACCTATAAACACCGCCTTATAGCCCGCGTCAAACAGTTCGTCGACGGTAAGCGTTTTGCCTATTACTACGTTAGTTTCTATATCCACGCCCAAAGCCTTTAAGCCGTCCACTTCTTTTTTGACTATGCTTTTGGGCAACCGAAATTCGGGAATACCGTAAACCAGCACGCCGCCCGCCGTATGCAAGGCTTCGAATACCGAAACTTCGTACCCCTTTTTAGCAAGGTCGCCCGCGCAGGTAAGCCCCGAAGGTCCTGAACCTACCACCGCGACTTTTATGCCGTTGGATTTCGGTTTTTGCTCTGTCGTCTGCGCCGCGCTGTTATGATAGTCCGCGACAAAGCGTTCCAGCCTGCCGATACCCACGGGCTCGAATTTTATGCCGAGCGTACAACGTTGTTCGCATTGCGTTTCCTGCGGGCAAACTCTGCCGCACACCGCGGGAAGAGACGACGTTTTGTTGATTATTTTATACGCGCCTTCAAAGTCGCCCGTTTTGACAAGCGAAATAAAGTCGGGAATATTAACGTTTACGGGGCAGCCCGCAACGCAAGGTCTGTTTTTACAGTTTAAGCACCGCTTTGCCTCGTTAACGGCAACTTCCGCGGAATACCCCAAAGCCACTTCGTTAAAATTACGCGCGCGTATCTCCGCCGATTGCGTCGGCATTTCGTGCTTTTTAGGAACTATCGCCATACGTCTATTCCCCCTTATTGTTCAAAAGATTGCACGCGTGCTCGCGCGAACGCTGTTCAAAATCCGCATACATACGGTTTCTCGACATCGCTTCGTCAAAATCCACTTCGTAGCCGTTAAAATCAGGTCCGTCCACGCACGCGAATTTGGTTTCCCGCTTGCCGTCTTTGTTTAAGGTAAGTCTGCACCCGCCGCACATACCCGTGCCGTCTATCATAATGGGATTCATTGACACCGTGCACGGCACGTTAAATTCTTTCGCGGCAAGTACGACGAATTTCATCATAACGAGCGGTCCTATCGTGATTATCATATCGAACTTTTCGCCACTAGAGAGCATTTCTTTAAGCGGGACGACCACGTTGCCCTGCTTGCCGTAAGAACCGTCGTCCGTATACACGAACAACCTGTCGGAACACGCCCTGAATTCGTCTTCCAAAATAACTATGTCTTTGTTTCTGAACCCTATAATGCTGACGACTTCCGCGCCCAAGCGGTGAAATTCCTGCGCGACGGGCATAGCGATGGCGCAACCGACGCCCCCGCCTATTATACACACCTTTTTTATACCGTCCGTCTCCGTCGCTTTCCCCAAAGGTCCGATAAAATCCTGTATATATTCCCCCGCGGATTTTGCGTTAAGTTTCATAGTCGTGCCGCCGACTACCTGAAAAATTATCTTGACCGTGCCTTTTTCCTTATCCGTGCCCGCGACGGTTAAAGGTATTCTTTCGCCGTCTTCGTCCACGCGCAGAATAATAAACTGCCCCGCTTTCGCCTTGTTGGCGACGAGCGGCGCTTCTATTTCCATCTGCACTACGGTGTCGTTTAGCGGTTTTTTAGTGATAATTTTATACATAACACTCTCCTTAAACCCATTACGCGTTCCGTTTTTATTTTAACATTTTTATTTTCGTTTGTAAAATGATTTCGGCGCCGCAACAGCGGCGCCGAAAAGGAAAAGCAAAAATTTTATCTGTCTTCTCTGAAATAGTTAAGCCCCAAAGACGCGGGCGGCTGAACGTTCTTTTTACCGAATATACTCGTGAATATTAAAACGATAATGGTAATGATATAGGGTAAAAGTTCAATCGCTTTAGTACCGACTTGCGAAATTCCCGTAATTTTAAACGCAAATATATAGAACATTGCGAAAATTATCGAACCGAGTATACTGAACAGCGGACGCCACAACGTAAAGATAACGAGCGCGACCGATAGCCAACCGAACGCTTCTATAGTCGCCGCATTTTCCCAACTGCCGCCTATATAGTCCATTATATAAAAGAATCCGCCAAGTCCCGCTACCCCGCTACCTATAAGAATAGCGCCGTATTTGTAAAGCGAAACGTTTATTCCCGTTGCGTCTGCCGTCGCAGGGTTTTCGCCGACCGCACGCAAATGAAGCCCGTGTTTGGTCCTGTTTAAAAAGAGCGCCGTACAGATTGCAATCGCTATGGCAATATAAGTCAGAACGCCGTAATTTAAGAACACTTTGCCGAACCAACCTAAATCTTCGGCAAAAGAAAGTTTTGCGGCAATAATTTTACTTGCCGCGTCGTAGTGCGATACGTCCGCAAAGTTTGTCATAAAGAACTGCGTAAAACCCGTACCGAAAATAGTAGTAGCAAGTCCTGTTATGTTCTGGTTGCATTTAAGCGTTGTCGTCAGGAAGGAATAAATAAGACCTGCAAACATAGCAAACACAACCGCGCCGAATATACTGAACAATATTAAAAGCACGCCTACAGGATTAGCGTTAAAATTATTCATATACAGCGATACGCACCAACATCCGCCGGCAGCGCCCATACACATAATTCCGGGTATACCGAGATTAAGGTTGCCGCCCTTTTCGGTAATTATTTCGCCTACGCAACCGAAAAGAAAAACCGCCGATAAAGAAATAGCCGCAACGAGTAAATCAGTCATTGTTCTTTACCCCCTTTTTGTTGCTTTTTGTTTTTGTCGCGGGTTTTTCCGCAACCGTTTCCGCTTGCGAACCGTCCACCATAAAATCTGTCGGCATTGCCTTTTTCTCTTTTTTCTTAAATATCAGTTTATACGATATAAAGAACGAACAGGCGATTATAAAGAAATAGGTAAAGCCGATTACGACGTTTACTATCGACGTGTCGTAAAAATGGAACTTGATTTTTACGAAATTCATACCCCTTGAAATAAAGGTGATTAAAAAGCACGTGCCGATAGTCGTCAACGGATTAAACTGCGCAAGCCACGTGGCGATTATCGCCGTAAAACCCATATTTCCGTGCATAGTCGAGTGAACGCTGTGATTTATATTGCCCGTTAAAAGCAAACCGATTATACCGCAGATAGCACCGGATAAAACCATTGTCCTTATCACGATTTTCTTTACGTTCATACCGGCGTATTTCGCTGTGTTTACGCTTTCGCCTACTACTGAAAGTTCGTAGCCGTGCTTACTCTTATTCAAATAAAAATACGAGAATACCGAAATAATGGCAACAACCGTTATGGTCAAAAGATACACGTTGCCGATATCGATTAAACCGAAATCGGGTATAGGGTCAAGACTGCCCGAACCCGACGGCGCCCACACTTTTATCATTAACAGCACAAGCCCTTCGGCAATATAGTTCATCATAAGCGTAAACAAGGTTTCGTTGGTGTTGAAAAACGCTTTGAATATAGCGGGAATTACCGCCCACAGAATACTTGCCGAAATACTTGCAACAATCATTATAACGATTACCGTCGCGTTAGACGAGCCGCCTTCTTTCCCGAAATAAAACATTACGGCGTAAGAAACCAAACAACTGATTACAACTTGTCCGTTTGCGCCCAGATTCCAGAATTTCATCTTAAACGCAGGCAAAAGCGCGAGAGCAACGCCAAGTAAAAGCATTCCTTCTCTAAAAAACAGCCATATTCTCATTTCCGTGCCGATAACGCCTTCAAATAAATATTTGAAAAAATCGCCGAAGTCCCCGACGTCAGACGATATCGCGCAGAACACCGCCGAAATTATCAGCGCCGCAACTATCGCTATCGCATAGTAAAGAAGTTTTTTCCAAACGGGAATATTGGGGCGCTTTACTATATGAAATAAAGGCTCTCGAGCCACTTTTATTTCAGCCATCAATCATTACCTCCGTTTTCCGTGTCGTTTTGTTTTGCTTTTTCTTCGGCTATCTGCCACTCTTCTTCGGTAAGGTTGCTGTCTTTTGCTATACCGAAAATTTTGTCTTTCTTTTCTTCGGTAAGATTGAGAGAACCGGTCATCATAAGCCCCAAATCTTCTTTAGTGGTTTTTTCGGCGTGAACTATACCCATTATCTTGCCGTGGCAGATGACCATTATCTTGTCGCAAAGGGCAAGCATAACGTCCAAATCTTCGCCGATAAACAGTATGCCCGTGCCTTTTTTCTTCTGCTCGTTCAGTATGTCGTAAATAACGTAAGAAGAGTTTATATCCAAGCCCCTGACGGGATACGCGGTTATAATGACGTTAGGTCCCGCTTCTATTTCCCTGCCGACTAAAACCTTTTGCACGTTGCCGCCCGAAAGACGACGGACGGGTGTTTCGGAAGACGGGGTTATTATTTCAAGTTTTTCAATCAGCGCTTTGGCACGCGCCCTTGCCGATTTCCTGTCAACGAAAGGACTAAACCCTTTCGAGTAGGTTTTAAGCATCATATTATCGGTGATAGAAAAGGACGGACAAAGCCCCATACCCAAACGGTCTTCGGGAATAAAACTCATAGATACGCCTTTTTCGATAATCTTTTTAGGCGGAAGACCGATAATGTTTTCACCTTTATGCATTATAAGCCCGCTTTTAATGGGGCGAAGCCCCGCAATCGCTTCGCACAGTTCTTTCTGCCCGCACCCTGCGATTCCCGCAACGCCTAAAATTTCGCCGCCGCGGATATAAAAACTCGCGTCGTCTATTGCGTTGCTGCCATCGTCTTTATATACGGTTAAGTTTCTTATTTCTAAAAGCGGTTTGTCAAGATTTGTTTTAATGCGCTCTATTTTAAGGTCGGTTTTCTTACCGACCATCATTTCGGTAAGTTCTTTTTGGTTGGTTTTCGCCGTGTCCACCGTACCGATATACTCGCCTTTCCTTAAAATTGAAACGCGGTCGGAAATTTCCATAACTTCGTTGAGTTTATGGGTTATGATTATAATGGATTTGCCGTCTTCGCGCATTTTGCGGAGTACGGCGAAAAGTTTTTCTATTTCCTGCGGGGTTAATACCGCCGTAGGTTCGTCGAGAATAAGTATATCCGCGCCGCGATACAAAACCTTGATTATTTCCACGGTCTGTTTTTCGGACACGGACATATTATAAATTTTCTTTTTCGGGTCTATATCAAAACCGTAGCGCTCCGCAATTTCGCGCACACGGGAATTTACTTCTTTAATATTATACTTTTTATTTTCGTGTATGCCGAGAACAATGTTTTCAGCGGCGGTAAAGATATCTACCAACTTAAAATGTTGGTGTATCATACCTATTTTATAATCGAACGCGTCTTTGGGCGAACGGATAACCACTTCTTTGCCGTTTATGAAAATATGACCTTCGTCGGGAAAATATATCCCCGAAATCATATTCATAAGCGTGGTTTTTCCGCTGCCGTTTTCCCCTAAAAGCGATAAAATCTCGCCCTTATAAAGGGTAAGATTAACGTTTTTATTCGCAACCACTTTCCCCGGAAAGTACTTACAAATATTTTTCAGTTCTATGGCGACTTGTTTTTCCATAAAATATACCCGTTTGTTTGTTAATAAATTTTGTCCGTATAAATAAAAATAATGCGGGAAACTCTCGCATTGAGTTTGATAAAATAAAACAACCTGTTAGGGCGGGTTTCCCCGCCCTAACAGAGTAGTTTAATCGTTAGATAATCGTGATACCTTCGATAATCATCTGGAAATAAGGAGCAGACCTGACTACGCTTTCATCAAAATAGCGAATAGTGCCTGCGGTCTTTATAACTTCCTGACCGGAAACGGTAAGAGAAGTAATGTGTCCGACTGTTTCGCCGTCAAGAGTGAATGCAGACATAGGTGTGAACGACAGCGGGTCGTCAATTACGCTCTGGATAGCGGACGCTTTAACGGTGAACGTGCTAACGTCAAATACCTTTCTGGTGCCTGCGATAAGTTCAGCCTGAACAGCGTCTACTTTAGCCTGCGTACCGGCGGCAGCACCTGCACCTAAAGCCCACTGTACGGAGTCGGTAGCAATAGTGCCCGTCCAGTCAGTTTCAACGGCAGCGCCGCCCTGAACCTGGTCAATCATCTTTTCAAAGTAGGGAACCCAGTTGATTTTGGAGTAAGCAACGAGAGAGTTTTTACCGGTAGTGCCGTTATAAGCAACGTTGGGAACGTTAGCGTTTTCGCAAGCGGTAGGAGCACCCATAGAGTCAGCGTGCTGCGAAATGAGAACCGCACCATTACCGATAAGTGTTTCAGCAGCGGTCTTTTCTTGAGTTTCGCCGTACCAAGTACCCGTATAGGTTACTTCCATAGTAGCGGTGTACGCCGTGCTGTTTTCAGCGTTATATTCGTTAAGCGCAGCAACTACGCCGAGATACCAAGAAGTATAACCGGAGATAACTTCAGCATAAGGATGAGCGCCTACATAACCGAGTTGGAAGTTGTTATCAACAGCCTTATCGGTCATAGTAAGCAATTTAAGACCCGCAGCGTAGCCGGCAAGATATCTGCCTTCGTAGATGGAAGCGAACGCGTTATGGAAGTTCGCCTTGTTTACAGAAAGCGCGCTCGTACCGGTTGCGTGATAGAACTGAACGTCGGTAAATTCCGTAGCAGCCTGAATCATATACGCTTCGTGGCCGAAAGAGTCAGCGAAAATTCCTTTATAGCCTTGGTCAACAAGGTCTTTTGCGGCATTGTAGCAACTTGCGTCTTCTTCAATGTCCGAAACAATTGCATATTGCTTTTTGTTGAGACCTTTGTTTGCGCAAGCAGTTTCGAAAGCCTCGATAAAGTTCTTGTCATATGTAGAACTTCTGCCGTGGAGAGTTATAAGCGCAACTACGGGAGTATCATCTTCTCCGCCGCAGCCAACGAGACCGAAGCAGCACGCTACCGCCATGATAGCGGCAACTAAAAGTGTTAAAAGTTTCTTCATTTAATAAACCTCCTACCCTTTCGGGTTATTTTATCTTGTTTATCAGTTTTTACGGAAGACGACTTGTCCGTTTTCCATACTATCGATAACGGCGAGTGAGTAAAGGTTTACGCCTTTTTTACGGAGTTCGTCCCCGCCGCCCTGAAAGCCTTTCTCGATAGCGATGGCAACCCCTGAAAGAGTTGCGCCCGCGGCGTTTACAATGCTAATCAGCGCGTTTACCGCTTCGCCGTGCGCCAGAAAGTCGTCGATTATTAAAACCTTATCGTCTTTACTCAGATATTCTTTAGGAACGATAAGCGTGTTTTCGTTTTTGTGGGTGAAAGAAAAGCATTTTGCCGAATACAGTTCGCCGTCGACGTTCGCCGTCTTGCTTTTTTTGGCGAAAACCGTATTACAATTAAAAAACTGCGCCGTAATTACCGCAATCGCTATGCCCGACGCTTCTACCGTCAGGATTTTGCTTACGCCGCAGTCCTTAAATTTTTCATAGATATCTTTCCCCATAGCGGAAATAAGGTTTGTGTCGATTTGGTTATTCAGAAACGAACCGACTTTAAGTACGCCGCCCGATAAAACCTTGCCCTTTTCTTGAATTGCGCGTTCTAAAATTTCCATTTACAACCTTTACAACCTTTCCGCAAAGACGATTTTTCTCTTTAAAATTGAAAAACAGGCTGAAAAATCAAACCCGTTGCCAATAAATCCGAATCGCCGCCTTAAAATTAAAGCGGTAAAGCGATTTGTCCAATAGTCGCGCGGTAGGCTGCGCGGTAGAAACGTTCGTGCCATCGATAACGAACTTATATTGGCAAAATATTCAATTTACGATAAAATTATATCAAATCAATTTAAATCCGTCAAACTTTTTGCACCCGTTTTTCGATACTTTTTAATTTCTTTTCAATAAATCCCAGTTCAGCCCGTCCGTCGTATAATTTTCTATATATTCTATAATTTCTTTATAAGAATTAAGGGTTTTATA
>CAMORY010000063.1 GCA_946624395.1 uncultured Clostridia bacterium
ATAAGAGTAAAGGAGAAAATATTATGGCAAAAATAACCGAAAACACGACGATTTTCGAAGCGATTCAGATTAACCCCAAAGCGGGCGAAATTCTTATGCGATACGGTATGCATTGTTTGGGTTGCGCCTTAGCGCACGGCGAAACGATAAGCGAAGCGGCTGACGTTCACGGCGCGGACCTTGTTAAAATGCTTGAAGAATTAAACGATATAGAAGGTTAATTTTTTATGGCGGAAAGGGAATTTGCGGGCGATATCGGTGAAGAACGGGTTAAAGTAGAAACCGAAAACGTCAAATGCCCGGGGTGCGGCGCGAATATGATATTCGACGCCGATTTGCAGACCCTGTACTGTCCGCATTGCGGCAGTAAAAAAGAACTCGGCGAAAGTAAAACGGCGCAAGAAAAAGACATAATGGAAGGCTTGTCCGCGGACGCTGTATGGAAAGCGGACGAAACGACGGTTTTCCGTTGCGATAACTGCGGCGCGAAAGTGGTGCTTGCCAAGGGCGAAACGGCAAAGACTTGCCCGTTCTGCGGCACGGCGCACGTGGAAAAGACCGAAGAACTTGCGGGGCTTAAGCCGGACGCGGTGTTGCCGTTTGCATTCGGGCAGGACAAAGCGCTGGAATTCAGTAAAAACTGGGCTAAAAGGCGGTTTTTTGCGCCGCGCAAATTCAAAAAGAATTTAAATGCCGAAAACGTAAACGGCGTTTACACGCCTTGCTTTACTTTCGACAGCCATACTTATTCTACCTACATCGGCAGAATAGGCACGACTCATACGCGCACGGTGGGTTCGGGCAAAAACAGACGTACCGAAACCTATACCGTATGGCGGAACATAAGCGGCACTTTTTCCGACTTTTTCGACGACGTGGCGATAGCGGCGGGCGACAAGTGCGGGCAGAAAGAACTCGATAAACTTTCGCCTTACGACACTAATTCGAGTAAAGAATATAAAGAACAGTATCTTTTGGGCTTTATGGCGTACCATTACGATAAGGAACTGTCGAACTGCTGGGACGTGGCGAAGACTAAAATAGACGCAATGCTTCGTAAACGTATTCTTTCGCAGTACCATTACGACAAAGTGGATTATCTCAACGTATCCACCACGCACCAAGGGGTAAAATATAAGTACGTAATGCTACCCGTGTACGTCGGCAATTTTACGTTCAGTCAGAAACTTTATAACTTTTTCGTTAACGGCACTACGGGTAAAACTTACGGAAAGTACCCTAAATCCAAACTGAAAATAGGCTTGCTTACGGTTCTTGGTATTGCGGCAGCCGCGGCGCTTGCGTATTTTTTATTTATTAAAGGCTGAAACTTATCGTAATTTAAGGCGTTTTTCCGCGTAAAAGGGCGTAAAATTACCGTGCGTATAAAAAAATTGCGGTAAAAGCGCGTTCTTTTTAAAAAAAATCGAAAAATCATTGACCGAAACAGTCAAAATATTATATAATTTTATGTAGCACGAAAGTCAAAAACTAAAGTTTTCGTGCGGAGGCAACGATGAAAAAAAGCAAAGCAATCGTATTGCTTACCATAGCGCTCGTTATAACGGCTATCCTTACCTTCCTTACTTTTGCAAGATTTCCGGTAGGGACGAAGAATTTTAACGGGTTTTTGGGCGCGATACAGACCGATTACGATTTAAGCGGCGGCACGGCGTACACTCTTACTCTTTCGGACGATAATGTTAACGACGTAGACGACGTGGACGAAGTTATAAACACCTTGAAATACAGGCTTAACCTTTTAGGTTATGAAAATTATTCGGTGAAAGCGATAAAAGACGTTGACGCAGCGGTAGAAGATTACGATATCCGTATAGAAGCGCGCGGCAGCGTTAGCAGGTTCGGCGAAGTTGATACCGACACGCTTGCAAGCGATATAAAGGTTGCGGCGGCGTACGGCGAACTGACCTTTTACGGCGGCACTTCGCAAAATCCTACCGAACAGATTTTAGACGACGGCACACCTGTTGCGGACGCCTATTATATGGGCGTGTCCAACAACGGCGACAGCACCACTTATAACGTAAACATTAAGTTCAGCAATTACGGCTACGACGCGTTGATGGAACTTTTAAATGCAAATTCCACGTACTACGTGCAGATAAATTTAGGTGATACGGTGTTGTTGCCCGGTACTTCCGCGCTGTCGTCTTCTTATATAAACGACAAATCCCTTATAATAACCACCGGTTCGGAAGCGAGCGCAAGGCAGGCGGCTTTGCAGATTAAAACGGGCGGACTTGCTTATAAGTACGACGTGTCCGACGGGGAAGACGTTTCTTCGCCGCTTGGACGCAATCTCGAAATAAAAAGTATTATTACAATATCTTTGTTTTTAGTGGCGATTATCGCGGCTATGTTCGTGATAGATAAAAAATACGGTGTGGTTTCCTGTCTTTCGACAATAGCGTTTACCGATATCTATCTGTTCCTTATGATAGCAATCCCGGGCATTAAAATTTCGATAGGCGGCGTTATAGGTTTCGCGCTTTCGACCGTGTTGCTTGCCGACGGGTTTATGATAATTTCCAAGCGCATTAAAGAAGAATTTGCACGCGGTAAAACGGTAAAGAGTGCGGTCAAAACGGGCTTTAAGCGCGCGCTTTTACCCATTGCGGGTACTGCCGGAATAACGGCTGCCTCCGCGTTTATCCTGTTTGCATTAACCGGCGGCGCGCTTAAAAACTTCGCGCTCGTGTTTGCGGTAGGCACAGTGCTTGCGGCGGCGATAAATCTGCTTGTTTCGAGAATGTTCGCAAATCTTATTTTGGCGATAGTAAAATACGACCAAAGTTTTCTGGGGCTTAAACGCACCGATAAAAACGCGGAAGAGGCGGGTGAATAATGATGAAACTTTTCGGTAAACTCAAAATCTGGATAATAGTTGCAGTAATCACCGTCCTTTTAGGTGCTCTTTTATTGTCGATATTCGGCTTAAATCAGACGCCCGACTATAAATCGTCTTACGAAGCGTCGGTAAGCGTTGACCAGAACGTAAACGGTTCGGGCGAACTCGTAGATAAAACCGCGAGAGCGTATTTTGGCGAAAAGGGCTACAGACTTTCCGATTACGCTACTCAAAAAACCGAAGACGGGGATAAGTATATCTACAAATTCCACAAAGCGGGCGATATAGACAAAGAAGAATTACAAGCCGTGCTTCAAACGGCGCTTGATAACGACGCGGAATTAGGTGCTCTTAATCTTAAAGCGTCGGCGGAATACGGCGAAGTTAAAATCACTTCCGACTATAACGCGGGTAAAATTCTTTTAGCCTGCCTGTTGGGACTTATAGTAGCGTTTGCGGTTTCTTTCTTTACCGTAAAACTCGCAGGCGCTTTGACCGTCGTTTGCAACGCGGTTATGACCTTGGTTATATATACTATGCTCGTTGCGATAACGCGGATTCCCGCGCTACCCGATTTTGCGATAGTAGGCGGGGCGGCAATGCTCCTTTCCGTCGTTATGACTTTCGTTATAACTTGCAGATATAAAGAAAAACTTAAACTTGACGAAAAGGCGGACGTTTCGGCGGTAGCGACGGACGGCGTAAAGGACGGATTTATCAGGCTTTGCTTTATAACCTGCGCGGTTATACTTGCGGCGGCGCTGCTATTCGTCGGCGGCGTGTATTTCCTGTTTATCGGGCTTAAACTTATACTTGCCGCAATATCCGCTTATTTAGTATCCTGCGTGGCAACACCCGCGCTGTGGACGGTCTTCAAGAAATTGAAAATCAAAAAATAAATTTACGGAAAACAAGAAAAGGCGGAAGAAACTTTTTTCCGCCTTGTTCTTTTTAATAGGGGAATATTTAACGGGACAAATCGTTCTGTCGGAACTCAAATGAAAATCGCGTACCCGAAAGTCTTGCAGGAAAGCGAGAACATTAAAATTAAAGAGATTGCGTTTAATTGCGGAATTCTTACCGAAACCGCAAGGCTTTTGTATGACCGCGGCATTAAAGACGTTCAATCGGCAAAGCGTTTTTTAAGTCCCGATAAAAGCCACTTTTTAAATCCTTTCGACCTAAAAGGGATGTCGGAAGCGGTTTCGCGCATTAAAAAAGCCGAAGAGTTTGGCGAACGGGTGCTGGTATTCGGCGATTACGACGCGGACGGTATTTGCGCGGCGGCGATTTTAGGCGGCTGTTTAAAACAACTCGGTATAAATCCGATTATCACCGTGCCGGAGCGTGAAGAAGGCTACGGGCTTAATCTCGAAAAGATAGAAAAAATAAATTCCGAAAATAAAATCGACCTTATAATTACCGTGGACTGCGGCATTTCCGACGCGGAAAAGGTAAAAGAACTTAAAGCCCGCGGTATAGACGTTATAATTACCGACCATCACGAACCGCCCGAAATTCTGCCCGACTGTGTATGTATAAACCCTAAAATAAAGGGGCAAAGCTACGGCTTTGACGGGCTTTGCGGCGGCGGCGTTGCGTATAAATTAGGGGTAGCGCTTATAGGCGAAAAGGCGGACGAGTTTTTGGACTTTGCCGCACTTGCCACCGTTGCCGACAGTATGGATTTAATAAGCGAAAACCGCGACATAGTGGCGGAAGGCTTAAAACTTATAAACACCGCGCCAAGACAGGCATTTAAAATCTTTCTCGGCGATAACACCAAAACGGTTAGCGCGCAAACGCTTGCGTACGCTATTGCCCCGCGCGTAAACGCGGGGGGCAGGATGGGCGACGCTTCTACCGCGCTTAAACTGTTCTTATCGGAAGACGAAAACGAAATATTTGATTTAGCGGTAAAACTCAACGTATATAATGCTAACAGGCAGGACCTTTGCGAAACCACTTTTATAAACGCCAAAGATATTATATCTGAAACGGGCGCTTTTGCCGACAGGATAATACTCGTTCGCGGCGAAGAGTGGAAAGCGGGGATATTAGGCATAGTCGCCGCGAAACTTACCGAAGCGTACAATAAACCCGTGATAGTTTTCGCAAAAAGCGGCGAAGGGTATAAGGGTTCTGCGCGCAGCGTGGACGGGATAAATATTTACGACGCTATCTGCGCGGTCAAAGAATATCTTATCGCTTTCGGCGGGCACTCGCAGGCGGCGGGGCTTTCCGTTTCGGAAGAAAATTTCGAGCCGCTACGCAGGGCTATAAACCTTTACGCGGAAAAAGCGTTTATCGACGCGGACAGGGAAAGGGAAATTGCCGTGGATATAGTTGCGGAAGATGAAATTCCCGAACGCCTTGCGGAAGAGATAGAATTATTAGAACCGTTCGGCGTGGGCAACCGCCGCCCGCTGTTTGCGACGACGGTAGATAAAACGGTGATGAATCCGTTAAAAGAAGATTCCCCGCATTATTCGTTCAGCACCAAGGCGGTGGAGATGCTGGATTTCAACGGCGTAAACGACGTGCCGATTTTAGCCTATCCCGTGCCCAAAACGCTGGTTTTTGAACTTAACGTTTCGACTTTCAGAAATAAACGTTCGATAAAGGGCTTTATGCGGAACGTCGTGTGCGATTTTGAAAGTGTGGCGGACGGGCTATCTTTAGACAGAACGGAGTTTGAGCGCGCGTACGTTAAAGCCGTAAACTTTGAAAACCGCCCCGTAAACCAACTGTTTGACGGGCGGGGAAATACGGAAAAAGAAAAGGCGCAGTTTGCGTTCTGTTTCGAAGTGTTTAAAGAACTCGGCTTTTTCACGGTTAAAAACGGGATTTTAATTAAAAACGCGTCGGTTAAAAAGCCGCTTGACGATTCCTTGCTTTACAGAAAATTAGGAGAAAGACAATGTTAGACGTTATCGGAAAACTCGAAACGAATTATACCGGTAAAGACCTTAATCTTTGTTTAAAAGCCCACGACTTTGCCAAAGCCGCGCACGAGAACCAAAAGCGCGCTTCGGGTGAAGAATATTTCGTTCACCCCTGTACCGTCGCGGGGGTTTTAGTCGATTTGGGGCTGGGCGCGGGCACGGTTGCCGCGGCGTTCTTGCACGACGTAATAGAAGATACGCCCGTTTCAGAAGGTGATATAAAGCAGGAATTCGGCGACGAAGTTTTAACGCTGGTACTTGGGGTTACCAAACTCGACCGAATAGAGTTTACATCGCTCGAAGAAGAACAGGCGGAGAATTTCAGAAAGCTGTTCGTCGCTATGGCGAAAGACATACGGGTAATAATAATCAAACTTGCCGACAGACTGCATAATATGCGCTCGCTTAACTTTCTCTCAATCGAACGCCAGCAGCGTATGGCGCGGGAAACGTTGGAAATCTACGCGCCGCTTGCGGGGCGCTTGGGGATTTCGCAAATTAAGTGCGAACTCGAAGACTTGTGCTTAAAATATCTCGAACCCGATTTTTACGAATATCTTTCCATAAATATCGAAGAGCGTGTTAAAGAAGGCTACGAACTTACCGACCACGTGGTAGCGGAACTCAATAAAATGCTTGAAAGTTCGGGAATAAAGGGCGAAGTGTTCGGGCGCAGAAAACACCTTTACAGCATATACCGCAAGATGAAGGAAAAGGGTAAAACGCTTGACCAGATATTCGACCTTGTCGCCATACGCGTTATAGTAAACACGGTGGACGAGTGCTACGAAATATTCGGTAAGATACACAATAAGTGGAAACCCGTTCCCGGGCGGATAAAGGACTATATAGCGACGCCGAAACCGAATATGTACCGTTCCTTGCATACGACCGTTGTAACAAATTACGGCAGGGTGTTCGAGATACAGATAAGAACGTACGAAATGAACCACGCCGCCGAATACGGTATCGCCGCGCACTGGAAATACAAAGAGAAAAAAGAAGGCGACGATTTAGACACCCGTCTTTCCTGGATACGCGAAGTTATGGAATGGCAGGGCGGCTTAAAGGACAGCAAGGAATTTTTAAGTTCCTTAAAAGGGGACGTGTATAGTTCCGAAGTGCTTGTGTTCACCCCTAAAGGCGACGTCATAAGTCTGCCGAAAGGCGCAACGCCCTTGGATTTTGCCTACCATATCCACTCGGCGATAGGCAACAAGTGCGTAGGCGCGAAAGTCAATTCCAAAATGGTTCCGCTGTCCAGCACCTTGCAGGTGGGCGACGTGGTGGAAGTCATTACTTCGCAAAACTCCAAAGGTCCGTCGTGGGACTGGCTTAAAATAGTCAAAAGCCCCAGCGCACGCGTTAAAATCCGTCAGTTCTTCAAAAAGGAGATGAAGGAAGAGAACGTCAAAACGGGCAAGAGTATGCTTGACGCGGAAGCAAAACGCCGCGGCTATTCGCTTTCCGACCTTTTGACCGAAGAGTCGTTTTTGGTGCTTTCAAACAAGTTATCCTTTGCAAGCGAAGAAGAAATGT
The DNA here is from genome assembly GCA_946624395.1 of uncultured Clostridia bacterium. GTDB lineage: Bacteria > Bacillota > Clostridia > Christensenellales > Borkfalkiaceae > UBA1259. The sequence continues at coordinate 7,354 of CAMORY010000063.1, forward strand.
TTGCATCCGTAGGCTACGGCGCGGTATCGGTCAATCAGGTTATAGTAAAACTTCTGGATTTTTACCGCAAAACCCGTCCGCAGGAGCGTATCAGGGAAATATCCACGGGCAGGAAGAGCCAGACGGGCGGCGTAATAGTCAAGGGTATGAACGGACTGTTGGTGCGGTTTGCGGGGTGCTGTAATCCCGTTCCCGGCGACGAGATAGTCGGCTTTATTTCCCGCGGACACGGGGTAAGCGTACACAGGAAAGACTGTACCAACTTAAAGAACGCCGAACCCGACAGACTTATAGAAGTCGCGTGGGAGAACAGAACGTCCACCGCGTTCAATGCGGAAATCAAGGTGCTTGGCGAAGTGCAGACGGATATTCTTTTCGCGGTGGCGGCGGCAACGAGCGAACTTCAACTCGAAATCGTTTCGACCAACGGCAGAACGGACGCGCGCGCGAACAGGGTGGTAGTCGATTTTACCATACGGCTTAAAGACAAAGCGGCGCTTGACAGACTTATATCCAAATTAAAACAGGATAAACGCGTATTAGACGTTTTCAGGGCGGCAAGCACGTGAGATTATATCATTTATCGTCAGGACCTTTGCGCGTAAACACCTACTTTTTAGTGGACGAGAACTCGCGCGAAGCGGTGTGTATAGACGGCGGCGAAAACTACAGACTTATAAAGAAAACGGAGCAGGATAACGGCTTTACCGTAAAACACCTGCTTTTAACGCACGCGCATTTCGATCATGCGGGCAACGCCGCGGCGCTGCAAAAAGACGGGGCTTTAGTTTACGCTTCCGCACCCGAAGCGGACAAACTTAAAAACGGCGGCACGCTTGCGGAAAATTTCGGGCGGGCGTTTACGCCTGTGCAGGCGGACGTGATATTAAAAGACGGCGATATTTTAGACCTTGTCGGCGTTAAAATAGAAGTAATGCTTACCGCGGGGCATACAGACGGTTCGCTTACATTTAAAACGGGTGATATGCTGTTTACGGGCGACACCCTGTTTTTGGAATCGGTGGGGCGTACCGATTTCCCTACGGGCGACAGGAACGCGCTTATACGTTCGGTGCAAAAACTCTTCGCGCTGTCTGGCGACTTTAAGGTGTACCCGGGGCACGAAGATTTTACCACCCTTTCACACGAAAGAAAATACAACTTAATGAGCGACGTGGATATATGATAGAGACGGATTTGCCTAAAATTTTACCCGACCTTAAAGAAACGGAAAACCTTTTTAGCGAGTACGGGGAACTTAATATAAAACACAGGTTTTCGGACGGCGGCGACAGAGTGGTAAACACGGTTATAGTCGACGGCAAGGCGTACGCGTACGGCACGTATATCGGTAATACGGACGAACTCGTCAAAAAACGGCTTGTAAAACGCTACGCAAAACTTGCCGTATATAAAACTTTGTCGCGGCTTTTTAACGTCAGTCTTGCGTGGGGTTCTTTGACGGGTATAAGACCTACAAAACTCGCTTATTCCGCTATTGCGGAACAGGGCGAGTTTTACGACTTTTTTAAAAACACCCTTATGGTGTCGGAAGAAAAGATTGCGCTTACGGCCGAAGTTCTTGCCGCGCAGAAAGGTATTTACGACACGGTTGCGGGCGGCAGCGACTTTTTCGTGTTTATACCCTTTTGTCCGTCGCGCTGCGAATACTGTTCGTTTATAAGCAGGGACGTGCGCGGTGCGGAAAGCCTTGTGGAAGAATACGTTGATACGCTGATAGACGAGATAAACCGAAGCGCAAAACTTATAAAAAAACTACGCAGTATTTACGTGGGCGGCGGAACGCCCGTCGCGTTAAGCGATAAAAATCTTGAAAGGGTGCTTTCCGCAATAGATAAAATCAATACGGGCGTAGAGTTCACCGTAGAAGCGGGGCGTCCTGACGCCATAACCAAAGACAACCTGAATATTTTAAAAGCGCACGGGGTAAGCCGTATAAGCGTAAACCCGCAAACCTTTTCGGACGACACGCTTAAACTTATAGGCAGAAACCACACGGGCGCGGATATTTTGCGCGCGTACGATTTGGCAAAGAACGACTTTTCTATAAATATGGATTTAATCGCGGGGCTACCGCAGGAAGACTTTGAAGTTTTCAAAAATTCGCTTGAAAAGACCGTTTCGCTTAATCCCGATAACATAACCGTGCATACCCTTTGCGTGAAAAAGGGTTCGCGTTTAGCGGAAAAGGCGAACGCGGTTTGCGCGGGCGACGTATCGAAGTGCGTCGATTTTGCGCACGAAAGGCTGAACGGTGCGGGATACAACGCCTATTATCTCTACCGCCAGAAATATATGGCGGGTAATTTAGAGAACGTCGGGTACACCAAAAAAGGCAAGGCGTGCGTATTCAACGTGGACACGATGGAAGAGATAGCGAGCGTTGTCGCCTGCGGAGCGAACGCTATAAGTAAAAGCGTACGTGGCGGCGGGGAAATAATAGAAAGATACGCCGCCCCCAAGGACGTAAAGACCTATCTTAACAAAATCGACGAGATAATGCTTAAAAAAGAACAATTATTAGGATAAAAAAGCGATAAAAGGTAAATATGTTTTATAAAACAGTTTACAAAAGGGATAAATTTTAGTATAATAAAAAGGCTTGGTGCTTCGAGCAAGGTATAGGGATTCTCCCCCCGACGCTTTGCCGACAGCGAATTATTCCATTTAAAGGAGGTTAAATAAAAATGGACAAAGCAAAAAAGAGTGAAATTATAGCAAAATTCGCCCGTCATGAAGGAGATACGGGCAGTGCGGAAGTGCAAATCGCGCTTTTAACCGAAAGAATAAATCATTTAAACGAACATCTTTCCGTAAATAAGCACGACAATCATTCCCGCAGGGGACTTATGAAGATGGTCGGTGAACGCAGAAGTCTTTTGAAATATCTGCAGGAAATAGATATCGAAAGATACAGAAAGATAATCGCGGACCTTGACTTAAGAAAATAAGTGTTTTTAGGGGCGGCTTTTTTCGTCGCCCTTTTTTTTGGTAAAAAGGGGAAATTTCAGGGAATCGAAGTGCGGCGCAAAGTTCAGGGTTTGTCGCCGCGTGAAAATAATCAGAGTATAGGAAACAGGAGAGAAAATCAACAATGAAGGAATGTAAAGTATTCAAAACCACCGTCGGCGGTAGAGAAGTCGCGGTGGAAATAGGCAAGTATGCCGAACAGGCTAACGGTGCGTGCGTCGTACGCTCGGGCGAAACGGCGGTTATGGTATCCGTCTGTATGTCGCCCACGCCGAGAGACGGGATGGACTTTTTCCCGCTTCAGGTAGACTACGAAGAAAAAATGTATTCGGTAGGCAAAATCCCCGGCGGGTTTAAAAGAAGAGAAGGCAGAGCAAGCGACAAGGCGATTTTGACTTCGCGCTTAATCGACCGCCCTCTTCGTCCGCTTTTCCCGAAAGGGCTTTATAACGACGTGGTGGTTATCGCGCAGGCGCTTTCCGTCGAACCCGATATTCAGCCAGAACCTTTGGCTATGATAGGCAGTTCCATCGCGCTTGCGATATCCGATATCCCTTGGGCAGGTCCTACGGGTTCGGTCGTCGTAGGGCTTGTGGACGGGCAGTACGTTATTAACCCCGACTTAAATCAGCGCGCTACTTCTTCCATACACTTAAACCTTGCTGGTACTGCTGATGCTATCCTTATGATAGAAGCGGGCGCAAACGAAGTGTCTAACGAAGAAATGGTCGGCGCGATTATGTTCGGGCACGAAGAAATCAAAAAGATTTGCAAGTTCATAGCGGAAGAGATAGTTCCCGCTTGCGGCAAACCCAAAAAGGAAATCGAACTTTATCATATTCCCGCCGATTTGGACGCGGCGGTCAGAGAATACGCGGGCGCTAAACTCGACGCGGCACTCGATACCTTTGACAGAAGCGTACGTCAGGCAGGACAGGACGCGGTAGAAAAGGATACTCTCGCGCACTTTGCGGACACTTACGCGGGACTTGAAAAGGAAATAAAGGACAGCCTTTACTATCTCACTAAAGAAAAAATCCGCGCTAAAATCTTCGACAAGGGCATTCGTCCCGACGGCAGGGGCTTAAAGGACGTTCGCCCCATCTGGTGCGAAAGAAGCGTGCTTCCGCGCGTTCACGGCTCGGCTGTGTTCACAAGGGGACAGACGCAGACTTTAACCACCTGTACTTTGGGTATGCTTGACGAAGCGCAAAAACTCGAAGGTCTAGACGAAGAAGATAAAAAGCGCTATATGCATCAATACAATTTCCCCGGCTACTGCACGGGCGAAGCAAAGGCGTTAAGGTCGCCCGGTCGCCGCGAAATAGGGCACGGTGCGCTTGCAGAACGTGCGCTTATCCCCGTTATTCCGTCGGAAGAAGAGTTCCCGTATGCAATCAGGGTAGTAAACGACATTATGTCGTCCAACGGTTCGTCGTCTATGGCGTCGGTCTGCGGTTCGACGATGGCGCTTATGGACGCAGGCGTTCCGATAAAAGCACCGGTTGCGGGCGTCGCTATGGGGCTTATCAAAAACGCCGAAACGGGTGAATTCAGGGTTTTGACCGATATTCAGGGACTCGAAGACTTTTTAGGCGATATGGACTTTAAGGTTGCGGGTACGGGAAAGGGCATCACGGCAATCCAGATGGATATTAAAATCAAGGGCATTTCCGAAGAGATAATGCACACCGCAATAAATCAGGCTAACGAAGGCAGAAAGTTCATTTTAAGCAAGATGCTCGAATGCGTGCCCGAAGTCGCTCCCGAACTTTCACCCTATGCGCCCAAGATTATTTCCTTTAATATTCCCGTCGATAAAATCGGCGACGTTGTCGGAAAACAGGGCAAAGTCATCAACAAGATTATTGAAGAAACGGGCGTTAAAATCGATATCGAAGAAGACGGTTCGGTGCATATTGCGACCTACGGCGATATCGCGCAGGCGGAACGCGCGAAAGCCATCGTTCTGTCCATCGCCAAAGACCCCGAAGTGGGCGATATGTTCATAGCGGAAGTCGTGAGAATTTTACCGAAGGTCGGCGCGTTCTGCGAACTTGCCCCCGGTAAAGACGGACTTATCCACATTTCAAGGCTTTCCGATAAGCGCATAAACAACGTGGAAGAAGTTATCAATATAGGCGACAAAGCCAAAGTCGAAATCATAAAGATAAGCGAAAAAGGCATCGACCTTAAACTTCTGGAAATTATCAAAGACTGAAAATATAAACGTTAAGGTTCAAAGCCCGCAATACCCGAAAGGTATAGTGGGCTTGTTCTTTTAATGTAGCGCGCGGCATAGAATATCCTAATAAAGGGGTATTTTATGAAAGCGAAAAGGCGCAGAATTTCCTTAATAACCAACACTCTTTTAGTCGCGGCGTTTACCGCGGTATTCGCGGTAGGGTTTTTCCCGCAGCAGGCAATGCCTATATACGGCGGCACGGAGATTTCGGCAATTTATAACGGCGTGCGCGGCACGGATAAAGTATCGTTTATGTTCAACGTGTACGAAAACGCCGCCGTGGTTGAAAAAATCGTCGACATTTTGGACGAAAACGACATTAAAGCCACCTTTTTCGTGGGCGGGTGCTGGGCGGACGATAACGGCAAAACCTTAAATAAAATCGTTCAAAGCGGGCACGAAATAGCCAACCACGGGTACTTTCATAAAGACCAAAAAATGCTATCTTACGAAAAAAACCGCGAAGAAATATACCTTACGGGCGTTATCGTAAAGGCGCTTTGCGGGGCGGAACTTACATTGTTTGCACCGCCTTCCGGCAGTTATTCGGACGCGACCTTGCAGGCGGCGACGGAACTCGGCTATAAGGTAATAATGTGGTCTAAAGACACGATAGACTGGCGTGATAGCGACAAGGCTAAAATAGTTTCAAGGGCGACCAAAAATCTTACGGGCGGCGATTTAATCCTTATGCACCCGAAAGAGCACACGCTTGCCGCACTGCCCGAAATTATCGCGTATTGCAACTTAAACGGGCTTAAACCTATTACGGTAAGCGAAAATATTTCCCCGAAAAACACACAGAATAGTTAAAAAGCGACTTTTAGCCGCTTTAACTAAAACGGAGAACCGATGAATAAATTAAAGACTTTTGACAACGGCTTAAAACTCGTCGTAGCGGAAATGAAAGGGCTTTTTTCCGTCGCTTGCGGCGTTATGGTAAAGACGGGCAGCGCTAACGAGAGCGCGGAAGAAAACGGCATTTCGCACTTTATCGAACACACTATGTTTAAAGGCACGGAAAAGCGTTCGGCGTTCGAGATAAGCGATTTCGTGGACAGAACGGGCGGGCAGATAAACGCGTACACGTCCAAGCAGATGACCTGCTACTATACCCACTCTACGAAAGAACATTTAGAAGATTCTTTGGAGATTTTGTCGGATATCTTTTTCAATTCGGTTTTCGATAAGGCGGAACTTAATAAGGAAAAGGGCGTTATAATCGAAGAAATCAATATGAGCGAAGACACGCCCGAAGATTTGTGTCTGGATTTGCTGTCCGAAAGTTATTTCGGCGGCGCGGGGTTAGGTCAAACCATTTTGGGCAGCGCGAAAAACGTGCGTTCTTTTAGTCGCAAGTCGGTTAAAGACTATATGGACAAGTACTATACCGCGGATAACGTGGTGATTGCGATTGGGGGCAACGTAAACGGCAAAGAAGCGGAAGAGTTGGTGGAAAAGTATTTCGTTCCTTACTTTACGCGTCTTAAAAGCGCGGCGCAAAAGACTGCGAAAGCGGCGCAGCCCGTCAATCTTAAAAAGAGTAAAAAAATAGAGCAATCGCATATCGGTCTGTGTATGCGCGGTATACCTTTAAGCGACGAACGCAGAGACGCGCTTAATATAGCGAATATAGTTTTGGGCGGCGGTATGAGTAGCAGGCTGTTTCAGAAAATCCGCGAAGATTTGGGGCTGTGCTACACCGTGTATTCTTACCTTTCCTGTTATAGGGAAACGGGGGTTATCGAAGTATACGCGGGCGTCAACACCGACAGCCGCGACGTGGCTTTCCGTGCGATAGCCGAAGAGATAAAGAGATTTAAAGACGGCGGTATAACCGAGCAAGAGTTTTTACGCGGCAAAGAACAACTTAAAAGTTCGCTTGTTCTGGGGCA
>CAMORY010000064.1 GCA_946624395.1 uncultured Clostridia bacterium
AATATTCCGCCGCATAACCTTGCGGAAGTTATAAACGGTGTGGTTGCGTATATAGACAACCCAAAAATTTCCTTGAAGGAAATGATGAAATATATACCCGCGCCCGATTTCCCGACGGGTGGATATATAATCGCCGACGAAGATTTAGAAGAAGCGTACAAGACGGGCAAGGGTAAAATCAAACTGCGCGCCCGCGTGAATATAGAAAAGGAAAACGGCGACAAGCAGAACCTTGTTATTTCAGAAATACCGTATCAGGTCAATAAATCGGATTTATTAAAGCGCATTTCCGAACTTAAAGAAACCAAAAAGGATATTCTGGGCGGAATTGCGGACGTGGTCGACGAATCGGACAGGAACGGTATGCGCGCCGTAGTCAAACTCCGTAAAGACGCCGACGCTAAAGCCATACTTAATTATCTTTATAAGAACACTAATTTAGAAACGAGTTTCGGCATCAATATGGTGGCGATAGCGCACGGAAAGCCCGCGCAACTTGGTCTTCTCGATATAATTTCCTACTACGTCAATTACCAGCGCGAAGTAATTCTTCGCCGTAGCAAATTTGACCTAGACAAGGCGAAAGAGCGCGCGCATATTTTAGAAGGGCTTATTATCGCCGTCAAAAACATTGACGAAGTGATAAAAATCATAAAGGGCGCGGATAACACGGCGGACGCCAGAGCAAAACTTCGCGCAAGGTTTTCGCTTTCCGAAGTTCAGGCGAACGCAATTCTTGATTTGCGTTTAGCGCGGCTTACTAAACTCGAAGTGGAAAAGTTAGAGCAGGAACTTAAAGAACTCAAAAAACGCATAGAAGAACTTTCCGAGATTATCGCAAGCAAAGCGCGGCAGATGGCTGTCGTCAGGAAAGAAATTCTGGACATAAAAAAGAAATATAAAGACGACAGACGTAGCAACGTTATATCGGGCGGCGAAGCGATAGACATTAAGAGCGTGGAGCAGGAATTAAAGCCCGTGGAAGATTTCGTCGCGGCGGAAACTTTCGGCGGCGCGTTCAAAAAGATGACCGAACGCAACTTTAAGTCGAGCGAAAGAAAGATAAAGGACAACGCGGATATTTCTGACTTTGTTGCGGTCTGCGCAAGCGTAAAGAGCAATCAGACGCTTATCGCGTTCACAAATCTCGGCAACTGCTGTAAGATAGACCCCGAAATCGCGCCGGAGAGCCGTTTCCGCGACAAAGGCTACAAGTTTACCGATATAGTGAAAGACGCCGCAAGGAACGAGCGCCCCGTCGCGTTCTTTGCGATAGATGAAAGCGCGCTCCCGCAAGGGCATTTGCTTTTCTATACCAAAGACGGACTTATAAAGAAGACCGAGTGGGCGGAATACGCGCTGATTAAACCCTACTATCAGGCGATAAAACTTAAAGACGGCGATTACCTTTTGGGCGTTGAAGAAGATAGAGCGGAAACAACCATAGCGTTCATTACCGAACAGGGATTAGTGCTTAACGCCCTGAAAGACGATATACCCGTTCAGGGCAGGGTAGCAGGCGGCGTTAAAGGGGTAAATCTCAACAAGGGCGATAGTATTAAATTTGTAGCGCAGGTGGACGAAGAAGGCGAATTCGTGATAATTACCGACACGGGCTTTTATAAGCGCGTGTTGACCGCCGAAATCGAGCCTATGGCGCGGTACAGAAAGGGTGTTAAAATTTGCGAACTCGGGCGGCAGAATAAAATAATCTACGCTTCTTGCGTAAAAGAACCGTTCGATATAGCGATAGTGGATAATTTCGGCGTGGCGTTTACGGTGAATACCGAAGATATTTCGATAGAAGGCAGGACGACCAAAGGCAAGACCTTAAAGAACGAAAATAAAAAGCGCAAACCTGAAAAGGCGTGCAGAATATTATAATAAAAGTATAATAAAAGGAGACAAAAATGGACAAGTGGCAAGGCAAACTTAAAGCGCTGACTTTCAGTTTCGACGACGGCGTAAAACAAGATGTTCGGCTTATAGAGATGTTTAATAAGTACGGGCTTAAAAGTACTTTTAACTTAAACTCTGCAGTTTTGGGGTTAGAAGGCAGACTGCCTTTCGGGGACAATCAGTTTGTACGGCACGATAAAGTGCGTCCTTGCGATGTAAAAGGCATATATGCGGGGCACGAAGTTGCCGTTCATACGCTAACGCACCCGCTTCTGACCACGCTTGACGACGAAACGGTGGTTTATCAGGTGGAACAGGACAGGCTTTTATTAAGCGAACTTGCAGGGTACGAAGTGGTAGGTATGGCATACCCTGGCGGCGGCGTTAATAACGACGTAGCGGATATAATTAAACGCCGCACAGGGGTAAAGTATTCACGTACGATAACTTCGACGGGTAATTTCGACTTGCAGGACAACCTATACCGCTTTAACCCCACGGGCTATTACGGGGACGAAAAAGGGCTGTTTGAACTCGGCGAAAAGTTCTTGAATTTAAAGACCGATAAACCGCAGATTTTATATATCTGGGGGCACTCTTACGAAATGGATATGAATCTTATTTCGTGGGAACGGTTTGAAGAGTTTTGTAAATTCATATCGGGCAAAGCGGATATTTTCTACGGCACGAATAAAGAAGTGCTTTTATAAATTACCGATAATTAAAAAGTGCGGGCGGGGCAATTTTGCCCCGCCCGCATAGCATATATAACATTACAGGTATTTTCTTAACCGTTTTTCGTAATTTTCTTCGGTTTTTAAGAGGTCGGTAATAAGAATTTC
>CAMORY010000065.1 GCA_946624395.1 uncultured Clostridia bacterium
ATATACTTTACGATATGTCTGAAATAGCGGACGAAGACGAAGAAAGCCAGAGTTTACAAGATTCGCTCAAAGACCGATTGTCGTACGGATTTAATACCGTTGTATTCGTATCCGACGATTTTTACGGCGAGTATAAAAGCAGAATAAGCAGTCCCGACTTGCATATAGAAGGCAAATCCGCGTCGAATATATTCATTTCTTATGACGTTCTTAACGGTGGAAGCACAATGCCTTTATATAGCAGCGTGCTTTATTACGACGAGATAACGTATAGGGGTTATTCGGCATATTTTAACTTTTATAATACCGACGGAACGGAAAAACAGTTTTCTTTAACTGACGGCGAGATTTATTTATTAAAGGCGGAATATGACGAGTTTATAAGTATGTATCCAGAACAGAACGTCGTATATTATAAAGACAAAAACAATCAGGTGGGAACGTTGACTATAGCGGGTTATTTTGAAACCGACTTAAGTTTATCGACGCCGAGATATTTTCTTGCAGATTCTTTTATCGTATCTCACGCGAATAAAAACACGGACGGCAATTCGTATTCCTGGAGAACCGACTATAATACCGAATATAAAGGTACTTCCGACGATAAATATAATTTTATAATATCAAATACCGTAAATTCCGAAGGACAGATATATTCCGCCATTGAAAGCGACGGTATAATTTCTTATAAAGTCAATAGCGCGGTATACGGTAAACTCGAAAACTTTGTAAGTTCCATAAAACAACTGCAAAAAATATTTTTGATAATAGCGCTTGTTATAGGCGTATTTTCCGCGCTTATGCTGTTTAATTTTATTTCCGCATCAATTTCGGCAAAACGCAAAGACATAGGCGTGTTGCGCGCGGTCGGTGCAAGGGGGTCGGACGTTTTCAAAATATTCTTTGCGGAAGCGTTTATCATTACTATGATTTGTTTCGTGCTGTCGGTAATAGGTTCGTTTATCCTTTGCATAGAACTCAATAAATCTTTGGCGGGCGTGATAGGATTGCAACTTCTGAATTTCAACGCCTTAAACGTCTTATTGATTTTAGGCGTTTCGCTCGTCGTTTCTCTTATAGCAACGTTCTTCCCCGTGTATTTCGCGGCGAAAAAATCTCCCGTGGAAAGCATACGGGTATTATAAAATCAAAAGGTCGGTATTTTTATGGCGGGGATTTACGTTCATATACCTTTTTGCAAAAGTAAATGCACTTATTGCGACTTTGCGTCCTTTCCTAACGAGATAGGAAAGATAGAAAGTTATTTTGCCTGTTTGTACCGCGAAACAAAGGGCAGGGGGTTGCAACTTAAAGGTAAAAAGTTCGATACGGTGTATATAGGCGGCGGAACGCCGTCAATCGTACCCGCGAAGTTCATAGCGGGCGAAATAAAGCAGATAAGACAATGTTTTGACCTTGTCGATAATGCCGAAATCACCATAGAATTAAACCCCGGCACGGTGGATGAAGAAAAAATCAAGACTTATAAAGCTGCGGGGATAAACCGCTTTTCGATAGGTTTACAATCTGGCTTTGACGAAGAGTTAAGGCGGCTTAACCGCATACACACCGCAAAGGACTTTTTAAAAACCTGCAATCTGTTAAAGGGCGAAAATATTTCCGCGGATATTTTAATCGGGCTTTGGGAACAAAAAGCGGAAGACGTAAAAAAGACGGTGGATTTAGCGATAGCGGGCGGCGTACGGCACATTTCAATGTACGCACTAACGCCCGAAGTGGGTACGCCCATTTACACCGACTATCTAAACGGGGAACTGTTATCCGATGACGAGACGGCGGATATTTACGACAGCGTACGGGCGTACTTAAAAGAAAAGGGCTTTTACCGCTACGAAGTAAGTAATTTCGCGCAAAAAGGATATGAGAGCCGCCACAACCTTAACTACTGGAAGCGTGGCGAATACATAGGGCTTGGCGTTGCCGCGGCGTCTTTTATAGACGGCAGGCGGTTTACAAACACGTATTCAATAGACGAATACTGTAATGATATAATCTTTAACCGCCCTGCGGAAGCGAACAGCACCGTTATAGAAGGCAAGGACAATAATTTCGAGTACGTAATGCTTGCCTTGCGAACCGCGAACGGAATAGACGTAAAAGATTATAAAAAGACGTTCGGGACGGATATATTCAAAGATTACGAAAAGGCGATAAAGAAGAACGCAAAATATCTCGATATAACAGACGATAAAATAGCGGTAAAAGACGAGTATTTATACGTGGAAAACGGAATAATAACCGACTTTATGGAATAGAACATTAGTTCTTGTGTCTCCTTGTAGGGGATAGGTTGGTAAAGGCGCGGGCGCAAGTATGCGACCGCGCCTTTACCAAAGGGTTTCGTTTTGTCGTCCTGAGATTTGACAATCAGAGAGCGACAATCTAAGGACCTGAAAGACGTTAAATAATGTAAAGTGGTCCTTAGATAGTCCGTCAGGGTTGTCCGTCTCAGGATGACATAAAAAATAAAATAACGGAAAAATAAACCTTTTGGTACGCCCGCGGCATAGCCGCGGGCGTACCGCCTTTCCCTTATAGGGAACGCGAGAATTGGCGTTTCGGCAAAATAAAGCAATATCTTTTAAAATATTTTCTAAAACCTTTTTGCCTGCGTGCTACTCTTATAAAGGGTGGAAAAAATGACGGTCTACGTAGAATACGTTTTTATAGACAATTTTTTCATAGACCTTATGTTGTTAAAGACCGCCTATACGATAACGGGGCGAAGCGTGCCGCGCGGGCGGCTGATCCTTTGTTCCCTTTCAGGCGCTGTGTTTGCCGTGTTGTACCCGCTTATTACCGATAATATTATCATCATCACAGCCGCCAAAATACTTTTCGGACTTTTACTTGCGTTTATAGCGGCAAAGTTTTCGTCCGCAAAAGAGTATTTGTGCTTTACAGCCGTATTTTTCGGTCTTACTTTTTTTACGGGCGGCGCAATTATCGGCGCGTTTAGCCTTTTCGGCATAGAATATTCTTCTGAACTTTCTATTGCGCTTATGGTGCTACCCGTGTATATTCTTATCAGGTTTATAACCGCGCTTATACGTTATTTCTACCGCGCCAAAGATTTATCGGGACTTATTGTTAAAACGGAAATTTTCTGCGGCGGAAAGTCGGTCGTTCTTCGCGGATTTTTCGATACGGGGAATTCGCTTTACGACGGGTTAACGCCCGTAATCGTGGTAAATTCACGCGCCGTCGCGCCTATAATTACGCCCGCGCTTTTAAAAAACGCAAAGTATATTACGGTAAACACCGCCGTCGGGAAAGAGAAAAAAATTTCTTTTAAACCCGATATGCTGGTGATATATTCTGGGGAAATCAAGAATATATTTTATAACGTAAGGGTTTGCGTCGCGGACAAGACCTTTAACGGCTACGACGCGGTGTTGCATTGTGCGCTTAAGGAGGCAAAAAATGAACGGGTTGCTGTGTAAACTGAAAAAGTTTTTGGAACTGTTTTCGTTTGACGAAAACGTGTTGCATTACATAAACGGCGGGGACGTGTTGCCGTCGCCCTACACCGCCGAAGAAGAAGCGGCGCTTGTTGAACGGCTGGAAAGCGGGGAAGAGAAAATCAAAGATATGCTTGTAGAACATAATTTGCGGCTTGTAGTCTACATAGCGCGAAGATTCACAAACACGGGCGTGGATATGGACGATTTGATTTCCGTCGGTACGATAGGACTAATTAAGGCGGTGGGTTCGTTTTCGTCGGACAAGAACGTCAAACTTGCGACTTTTGCGTCGCGCTGTATAGAGAACGAAATTTTAATGCATTTACGCCGCACGGCAAAACTTAAAAACGAGGTGTCTTTCGACGAGCCTTTAAATACCGACGCGGAAGGTAATGAACTTGTGCTTTCGGACGTTATGGGCACGGACAGCGACTGCGTGTACAAGTCCATAGAAAACGGTGTGGAAAACGATTTATTGAAAGAAGCACTTTCCCGCTTAAATAATCGCGAAAAGGAGATTATGGAACTCCGATACGGCTTAAACGGCGCGGAAGAGAAGACGCAGAAAGAAGTGGCGGATATGCTTGGAATTTCACAGAGTTATATTTCGCGCCTTGAAAAAAAGATAATAGTAAGGCTTAAAAAAGAATTTTCAAAAATGGTGTAAAAAAACCTTGACAAACCTTTCTATAATGTAATACAATTTGTTTACGCTATTTCAAGCGAATAACCGCCGTGCGGCAAAGGAAGGTGAAAACGATGAGTATTGTGAGAGTCGGTGAAAACGAAAATCTCGACAGCGCTTTGAGACGTTTTAAGAGAAAATGTTCCAGAGACGGGATTATCGGCGACCTTCGTAAAAAAGAATTTTACGAGAGCCCTTCCGTAAAGAGAAAGAAGAAGTCCGAAGCG
>CAMORY010000066.1 GCA_946624395.1 uncultured Clostridia bacterium
ATTGCAGAAGATTTGGGTATTATAGACGACGGGGTTAGAGAACTATTAAAAAAGACGGGCTACGCGGGTATGAAAATTCTGCTTTTCGCGTTTAACGGCGAAAAGGATAATCTGTATCTGCCCGAACATATACAAGAAAACGCCGTCTGCTATACGGGCACGCACGATAACGACACGCTTATGGGGTATTTGGCGGGCGCTTCCGCTTGGGATAAAAACAACTTTATTACGGGTGTGAAAGACAGTCTTAAAGCGTTCGGCGGGGCGTTTACGTCGGACACTGACAGCGATTTGGCGGACGCGGCGATTAGGTTAGGGTTTGCCTGCAAAGCGAATACGTTTATTCTGCCTTTTGCAGACGTTATTAAAAAGGGTGCGGAATACAGGATAAACGAACCGGGGACGGTCAAGCCGCAAAACTGGGCGGTACGATTTAAAAAAGCCGATTTTGACGATAATTCTGCGGAAAAGTTATTACAACTTTCTGTAAAGTATAAAAGAATATAAAACCGACGTAAGGGGAAAGATTTTGAGTGTAAAAAGAAAGGTTGCCGTATATATTATAGTCGCGCTTATCGTGCTTACTATAGCCTATATATGGCTTAATTCGGTTAAGACGCAGGCGGAGTCTGCCGAGAGTTCCGAACCCGTGTATGAAACTATTCAGAAAGTCGCGGACGATGTTTTCGGCGAAGGCACTGTCGAGATAACGCACGACGGGGTAAGGAAATTCGCGCACTTTTTTGAGTTTGCGGCTCTTGGTACGGAGTTTTGCGTGCTTTATATATTGCTTAAAAGGCAAAGTTTCGGCGGGTTTATCGAGATGCTGCCTTTCGGGCTTTACGTCTCTGTAATTGACGAAGGGATACAGATGCTATCCGACCGCGGACCTGAAGTCAGGGATATATTTATAGATTACGGCGGGTACCTTGCCGCTACTTTGGCGTTTTTTATAGTATTTCTTATACGCCGTGCAATCAAAAACGGAAAAGAAAAACAGGCGTAAACATTTTTAACTTAAATAAAATAAAGCGGCGGCGCGGAAAAATTTTCCGCGCCGCCGCGTATTTGTTTTTATTTATTATTCGGTAATTTCTTTTGCAAGCGCTTTTATTTCGTTAATGTTCGTATCGGTCATAGCCGATAAAATTTTAACGTTGTTAGCGCAGAAAGTCAGGTTTTTGCAACCTTCTAAAAGTCCCGCCATTACTTTAGCGGCGGTGGGTGCCCAAGAACCGTTTTCAATAAACCCTATTTTTCTGTTCTGGAAATTCCGCTCTTTAAGTCTTACTATAAAATCGTGCATCCACGGGAATATATCCGCGTTGTAGGTGGTGGTCGCTAAAACTACGTTAGAATACTTGAACGCCGCGGCGACCCCTTCCGCCATATCGCAAACGGAAAGATTAAATATCTGCGGGCGCTTGCCCGTTATTGCTAAAATTTCGTCCGAAAGCGCAAAAACCGCCTTTTCGGTATTCCCGTAAACGGAAGTATAAATTATCGCCGTGCCCTTTTCTTCTGGGGCATAGGACGACCAAGTATTATAAAGATTTATATAGTACTCTAAATTTTCGGTAAGAATTTCGCCGTGCAGGGGATAGATTGCCTGAATGTCCAGAGCCGCGGTTTTTTTCAGTACCGATTGCACCTGAACGCCGTACTTTCCGACGATGCCTATATAATAGCGCCTTGCTTCTTGCGCCCAGTCTTTAGATTTTTCGCCCGTGCCGAACCGCCCGAACGCGTCCGCGGAAAACAGGATTTTATCCGTTTTATCGTAAACCATCTGCACTTCCGGCCAGTGTACCATAGGCGCGGCGATAAATTGCAGTTGGGTTTTGCCGAGCGATAATTCTTCGCCGTCTTTTACTTCTGTTTTTCTGTCTGAAAAATCAGCGCCGAAAAAGTTTTTTATCATAGCGAAGGCTTTGGCGTTTGCCACAATCTTTGCGGCAGGGAATTCGCGCATAAAAAGCGCTATGTTAGAAGAGTGGTCGGGTTCCATATGCGTAATAATAAGGTAGTCGGGGTTTACGCCCGCCATCTTTATATTTTCAAGCCACTCTTTACCGTACCTAAAATCCACCGTGTCCAAAACGGCGGTTTTTTCGTCTTTAATAAGGTACGAATTGTACGCCATACCGTTTACTTTGTACTGCCCTTCGAAAACGGAAACGGTTTTATCGCTCACGCCGACGTTTATTATATCGTCGTAAATTATCATTATTTGCTCCTTTTAAGATTAAAGCAGGGGAATAGTCGCAAGATATTCTATGTCCTGTCTGTCTTTCGCGTTGCCTTCCGCTAAAACGAACAGTTTTTTATAGATAATGCCGCCCGCTTTTAAGACTAATTCTTCAAGCCCCTTAAGACTTTCGCCCGTCGACACCACGTCGTCGATTATAGCCACCTTTCTGCCGCGGATTATATCAACGTCGTGCTTGGATAAAAACAGTTCCTGCGCTTTTCCCGTCGTTATGGACGAACCGTAAGAGACGGAAATACCGTCCTGCATATACAGTTTTTTGGACTTTCGCGCCACCGCGTAGAAGGGGTGGTTAAGTTCGCGCGCCACAACGTGCGCAAGTTGAAGACCCTTGGATTCCGCGGTAATAATAACGTCCGAACCTTTCGCTAACTTGGCGATTTCTTTACCGCAATGTTCGGTCATAGCGGGTGCGCCGTGCAGATTGAAAAACGCGATTTTTACGCCCGACGGAAGTGCGAGAATAGGCAGCTTGGCCGTAAAGCCTTTAATGTCGACTTCAAGAAATTTGTCCATAAATTAAAGTTTCAACTCCGATAAAAATTTTTTACTATAAAATTTTATCACAATTCGCGCGTTTTGTCTATTTATAAAATCATATATTCTTTTGCCCCCGCATAATTTTTACAGAAAGGGGGACTGTTTAATGAATTATCACGCCAAAAGCGCCCAACTCGTTCTTATAGAACTCGGTTCGAGCGCAAACGGACTGTCGGACGCGGAAATCAAGACGCGGCAAATAAAGTTCGGCAAAAACGAACTCGCAAAAAAAGCGAAAAAAGGGTTCTTCGCGCGGGTGTTTGCCGCAATAAAAGACCCTATGCTGACAATTCTGATATTCGGGTTTTTCATCACCCTTTTTGCGAATATCGGCAAGGAACTGAAAACGGGCGGCGGGGA
>CAMORY010000067.1 GCA_946624395.1 uncultured Clostridia bacterium
ACCCCCGCAATATCCGCGGAAGAACCGCCAAGCCCCGCCGCCGCAGGAATATGCCGTTCCACGGTTATATCCGCGCCGCCCGTTTTGAACTCCTTTACGAACGCTTGCGCGGCAAGATAAGCGTTGCTTTTTTCACCCGCTACGCCCGCAGGCAAGCCGCTGAAAGCAACGCTTACGTAATTTTCTTTGCGTTTTTTTACGCTTATCACGTCGAACACGTCTATTGACGCAACCAAGGATTCTATAACGTGGTATCCGTCTTTCGCGCCCGTTATGTCGAGAGTTAAATTTATTTTCGCAGGTACTTTTACTTTAACTTTTTTCATCCGTTTATATTATGTTCAGCCTTTTGGTTTTTATTTTTGTCTGTATACGACTATTCTTTCTTTGCCGGTTAGCGGAAACTGCAAATCGGGGTTTGTCGAAACCAAAGATTCGGGGCAGACGTTAAGCCGTTTTGCAAGTTGCCAAAGCCCTTCGCCCGCAAGCGGAATATATACGCTTACCGCCGCTTGGGCTACTGCTTTGCTTTCGCCTTCTTCTATTTCCGAAATAACTTCGACGTTAAACGCGTCTTTAGAATATACCGAAAACACCGCTTCCGCTTCGCACTCCGTTTCGGTAAAGGTTATAAGTTTCAACGTAGCGCTTTTTATCGCTACCGAAACGTTTATCTCCCCTGCCGCTTCGCACGGAACGGACGTTTCGAACGGAACTTCGGATTTTCTCGCAAACACCGTGCCGTCTTCCGCCGCAAACAGCCCGTTTACCGTAAGCGCGCCGACAATAGTCAACGAGTTGTCGTTTTTAATTGCGGAAACCACGTCTATCTTTTCGCCCGCGGCGCAGATAACGCGCGCAGAGCCTAAGTCTTCCACCGCCGCGCGCCCTGAAAGCCTGACGAAAGAACAGGACGGCGCGCTTTCCGCATAGGTCGCCGTACGCGACTTTACGAGATTTAACTCGTTTTCGGAATTGAACGCGTCGATTGCAAAAGTTTCTTCCGAAACGGAATACGCTTCGCCAGTAAAGCCCACCGCCACGCTGACCGACACGGTGGAAAGGTTTTTCTCTTCGTCCACGCTGACGTCGGTTTTTACCGATTTTATAAACGCGCGGCAGGTCGCGGAAAGTTGCGGCATAGCGTCTTCGCACTCCGCTTCCGCCCTGAACGGTATAATTTTATTTTCTCTTATTATATCGTTTTTGTCGCCCGATTGCAACAAAATTTCCGTCAGATAAATTTCGCCGTCGCAGATGATTGTGCCGACGCCGCATTGCGCAGCGGTAATACATACTTCCGCCTTGTGCGAAAGCACTTCCGCTACGGGATAATTTAAGTCGAACTCTTCTTCCGCAATATACGCGGAAGAAACCGTGCCGTACGATTTAACCGTTTGTATCGGTTTTAAGTCGCAATACACGTTTTCGCCGCCGGAAAGCGCCGAATATTCTTTTTTGCGGTATATTTCGCCCTTGACGGTGATATAAGCGATTGCGCTCATTTTAAGCCCCGAAAGGTCGATTTCGGTCTTTTCCACAATCCAGGTAAGTTTTATTTCGTCGCCTTCCGCGATTTGTTCGGATAAAAGGGAATCTTTTACTTCCGCGCCGCACTCGCACTTTCTTATGCCGTCCGCACCCGAAAAACAAGTAAAAAACGTCGAACGGCAGACAAATTCCGCCCGCCCGTCCGAAACCCCCGAAAGAGCGACGAAAGAATTAACGTTATTATTCAACACTTTTTCCACCGAACTTGCGGGAACGTCCGTTTTACACTCCGCTTTAATGCGGCAAACCACTTCGCCCGCCTTTTCTTTTGCGTTAAGTTTTTCAAAAACAGGTTCTATCGGCATAATTTTCTCCTTCACTTTCAAAATTCTGTTCAATAAAGTATATAGCGGTGCGCGCAGTATTATGCCGAAAAAATATCAAAACGCCCCGAACGGCAAAAAATCGCCGTTCGGGGCTTAATTTTTAACGCGGATTAAACACATAAAACACTAACTTTCTTTTAAAAACTCTTTGACTTTGACCTTGCCGCAAAGATATTCCGAATAAGAATAGGATGTTTTTCCGCGATAGTCTTTATCGAACGGCTTTACCGTAAACAGCGCGGGATATACTCCGGACAGCACGCCCTGATATTTTTCAAACTTGTTCCTGCCAAGGTTTACCACCACTTCGACCTGCTTTAAATTCATTTTACCTATTATTTCTTTTACCTGCGAAATAGATGCCGTGCTTTTTATCATACGCCTATTATTGCCGTAAAATTTATTTTTATACATTTAAAAATATTCCCGCGGATAAAGTTTTATCCGCGGGAACAGTCGTCCGTTTTATCAAAAATTATTCGTCGAGGTCGTCGTCCTCTTCTTCGTCGTCTTCGTCTTCTTCGTCGAAATCCGCTTCGTCTATATCGGGAATATCGAAGTCGTCTTCTTCGTCGGCGATATCCGCCTGCGGAATTTCTTCCTCTTCGTCCTCGTCGTCGAACAGCGTTTCACCCTCTTCTTCGGCGAGTTTGTTTAACGAAAGCATCTCTTCGTCGTTCTCTTCCTCTTCGGGCGCGGCGTCGTCAAGATACTCTTTCCAGGAATCGTCGTCTTCCGTCTCTGCCGGTTCGTCTTCCAACTCGCTCATTTTCAGACAGTCTTCGCAAAGCGTTTCGCCCGCTTTAACGTAATTTCTGTGGCAACGCGGGCAAAGTTCCATCTCCGACTCTTCTTCGTCTTCGTCCACGGCGAACACGAGCGGCGGGGCTTTTTTAAGTTCCGCCTTACAAACGTCGCAATATTCTTCGCCTTCCAACATATAATTTAAATCGCATCTCGGACATTTTACGTATTTAGGCATAATATATCTCCCTTTACCCGAAATACCCGCAAGCCTTGCCGTATAAAACTTTTCAGCCTTCCCCCCGACTGCGGTTTTCCTTTCAGTTGATAGTATTATATCTATATGCGTACGATTTGTAAACTGTTTTTAAGCGGAATTTTAAATTTTTTTTGTAAATAAACCAAATATTTTTTAATTAAAAATCCGCCTGAATATCATTTTGTTGCGTTTTTTGCGCTCAAGCCTTTTCCAAAAGCATTTTGTCGGCGATAAGCGCAATAAACTCCCCGTTAGTCGGTTTATCCGCCCCTACGTACGCGCGCACGCCTAATATATTGTTTATATTATCTATCCTGCCCCTGTTCCATGCGACTTCTATCGCGTGGCGTATGGCGCGCTCCACTTTAGAAGGCGTGGTCTGATACCTTTCCCCTATCATAGGATACAACTGCTTGGTTATATTGTTTATTATAGAAGGGTTATCAATCGCCATCATAACCCCTTCCCTTAAAAACGAATAGCCTTTAATGTGCGGCGGTATGCCTACGTTGATAAATATTCTGCTGACCTTTTCTTCCAAAGAAACCCTGTGCAGATTTTCTCCGCTCGGACGGCGGTAAGCGTCGCCCTTTACGATTTCTTTCATACGCTCGGTAAGTATTTCGAAATTTATCGGCTTTGCCATAAAATAATCCGCACCCGCCATCACCGCGCGCGAAACTATTTCTTCTCTGCAAAGCGCCGATAAAACTATTACCTTTATATCTCCGCCCATACTTTTAACCTTGTCTATAACCGAAAGCCCGTCGTACCCCGCAAGCACAAGTTCGGTTATAAGAAAGTCCGGCTTCTTCTCCGCCACCGCGGCGATTGCCGATATTCCGTCCGTCGAAGTCCCGACTACCGAATACGCCCCGCTCGTTTCAAACAGCGACGCAATTTCGTCGCAAGTTTCTTTAGTGTCCTGTAAAACAAAGACCGTTTTTTTGCTCATTTTTTCATCTACCTCCTTTTTATACTTGCATTGTACTACTTTTTTGGACAAAAAGAAAGCGTTTTTCGGTAATTTTTCAAAATTTTTTCATAA
>CAMORY010000068.1 GCA_946624395.1 uncultured Clostridia bacterium
CGCGAAGGCTGGCGTCTTTACGCAAGGCAATAAGCCGCTCGTCCACGCTACACCACCATCACTATAGGTATTATCATAGGATTTTTCTTGGTCGCTTTGAATACGTAATTTCTTAAACTTCTGCGGATTATTCCTGAAAGTTCGGTTTCGTCGCGCAGCGCACGCATATCCACCTGCTTTAAGGTGTTGGAAAGCGCGGCTTTGGATTCCGCTACGGTCGTTTCGGTCATCATCAGCCCCTTGCTTACTATTTCCACCGAAGAAAGAGTTGCCGAAAGTTCTTCCACCGCGACGACGGCGATAATAAGCCCGTCTTCGGACAGATGTATTCTGTCGCGCAGTACGAAACTGTCCGCCCCGTCTATACCCACGCCGTCCACAAAGCGCGAACCCGCGGCAAATTTTTCACCGAATTTTATGTTTTTACCATCCGTTTCCACCGTGTCGCCTATTTCCGCAATAACTATGTTATGCGGTTTAATACCCATTTCTTCGGCAAGCTGCGCGTGCTTTTTTAAATGGCGGTATTCGCCGTGCACGGGTATAAAGAACTTGGGCTTAATAAGCGCGTGCAAGGTACGCAGTTCGCCGCGTAGCGCATGCCCGGAAACGTGTATAGGTTCTAACGATTCGTAAATGACTTCCGCGCCTAATCTGTAAAGGTTATTTATTACCCCGTAAATCATCTTTTCGTTGCCGGGGATTACCGAAGCGCTGATTACCACCGTGTCGTTATTACCTATTTTCACCTTATTGAACTCCCCGCTTGCCATACGGGTTAAGGCGCTCATAGGTTCGCCCTGCGTGCCCGTGGAAACTATCACTATCTGCCCATCTTTAAAACTCCCCGTTTTTTCCACGTCGATAATAAGGTTATCGGGAATTTTGAGTTCGCCGATTTTTTCCGCCGCTTCCGCGATATTTATCATACTTCTGCCCGAGAACGCGACTTTGCGCTTATATTTTACCGCCAAGTCAAGTATCTGCTGAAGCCTGTGCACGTTTGACGCGAACGTCGCTATAATAAGTCGTCTGCCGACGTTATCGCCGAAAACGTGTTCTAACGTTTCCTTTACCACCGCTTCGCTCATAGTAAACCCTTCGCGCTCTACGTTGGTGGATTCCGCCATTAAAAGCAGTACGCCCTTTTTGCCTATTTCGGCAATACGCGTTAAATCCATAACTTCGCCGCTTACGGGCGTATAGTCGATTTTAAAATCGCCCGAGTGGAACACTACGCCCACGGGGGTGGTAATCGAAAGCGCCACCGCACCCGCTATAGAGTGGTTTACGTTGATAAATTCCACCGAAAAACAGCCGAGTTTTACTACCGAACCCGGTTTAATACAGTTAAGCACCGCGTCGTTTATTTTCTGTTCTTTCAGTTTGTTTTCTATTAAAGTAAGCGTAAGTTTCGTGCCGAAAATGGGCGCGGAAACGTCCTTTAACACGTACGGCAGCCCGCCGATATGGTCTTCGTGCCCGTGGGTTATAACTATGCCGCGGATTTTGCTCTTGTTCTGCGCAAGGTACGCTACGTCGGGTATTACAAGGTCGACGCCAGGCATATTTTCCCCGGGGAAAGTAAGCCCTGCGTCTATTATAATAATGTCTTTGCCGTACTCTATGGCGGTCATATTCTTGCCGATTTCGCCTACTCCGCCCAAAAACCTTACTTTAAGCGTTTTTTTGTTCTGTTTATCCGCAGGCGATTTCGCCTTAACGGAAACTGCTGGCTTTACGGACTGCGCGCGTTTTGCGGGTTTTTGCTTTTTACTCGTTTTGTCCGTCTTTATCGCCCCGCCCGCGGGGACTTTTTGTTTTTCTCTTTTCAAAATTACTCCTTTATATAAGCGGAAACGCTAACGCGTATTCCGCAAGACGTATATCATAATTAAATTTTTCTCGCTTATATTATACACTTATTTCTGCTAAAAGTAAATTCAAAAAGGCGTTCGTTGCGGTTTTTTTGCTTTTCGCCTTTAATTCGCTTGTAAAAAAGTGCCGAAAAGTGTATAATCAAACTTGCAGGCAATATCCTGCTCGATAATATCTTATAAGGAGAAAAAAACTATGCGAGTATTTAACTTTGCAGCAGGTCCTTCCACCTTGCCTCTTCCCGTTCTCGAAGAAGCGAAGAAAGACCTTACCGATTACCTGGGAACGGGTATGAGCATTATGGAGATGAGCCACCGCGGCAAGCCGTTTATGGCGGTCAATGCGGAAGCCAACGCGCTTCTACGCGAACTGATGAATATCCCCGACGATTACTCGGTGCTGTTCGTTCAGGGCGGCGCTTCTCAACAGTTTGCGGCAGTTCCGTTAAACCTTGCCGTCAACAGAAAAGCCGATTACATATTGACGGGCAACTTTGCAACCAAAGCCTACGAAGAAGGCTTAAAGTACGGCGATATGGCGGTCGCCGCTTCGTCTAAAGAAGCGAATTTTACCTATATCCCCGACGTGAAAAACATTAAGTTCCGCGACGGTATCGACTACGTGCACTTTACTCACAACAACACTATTTTCGGTTCGAGATTTACTGAACTCCCCGAAACGAACGCTACTCTCGTTGCGGATATGAGTTCTTCGATACTCTCCGAAGTCGTCGACGTTAAAAAATTCGGACTTATCTATGC
>CAMORY010000069.1 GCA_946624395.1 uncultured Clostridia bacterium
CTTTAACTTGTTTGGTAGCCCCACGGAGAATTTGCCGAAACCCTATAAATAGGGAACTCTAGGCAAGACTTTGCCCGTCAAAGAAAGTCCGTCAAAGACGACCGAACTGCGTTCGCTTCTCCACGGGGTAAACGACATCCCACCCTAAAAAGAGTGGGATGTCGTTTGGTAGCCCCACGGAGAATCGAACTCCGGATTCCGCCTTGAGAGGGCGGCGTCTTAACCGCTTGACCATGAGGCCGCGTCGTCGCTCGTCGTCGCACCGCCTTTTTGCTCGAAATAAGATAAATCTTATTTCTTCGCCTTATGGCGGGCTCCTCCTCTTCGTAAAAAATCTTTGCTTTGCAAATCTTTTTTACGATTTTATTTTTTTGTTTCTGCAACGAAAGATATTCTACCATAAACGCTTTGCTTTTGCAAGCAAAAACGCACCGTATCAAAAAAAATCGCCTGCGTCGGCCGACGGAAAGGAAAATATAACCCGATTTAATAACGGGCGAATATCGCGCTATCGCTTCCGCATCTTTCCGTTTTGTCCGCAACTTGTCGGACGGAAAGCCCCGCTTCCACGAAAAAGACAACGACTTCTTAATAGAAATTTGTGGATTTTTTTGACCTTTCCTATCGCACCACGAAGGCTTGTGTTATTTTAGTAGTATTATACCAAAAACTTTGACTTTTTACAATAGTTAAGGTTGACTTTTTTGTCGTTTTGTTTTATATTTTATCCGTAAACTCGGAAAAACTTAAGATGAAAAGATTAGTTAATTTCAGACCGACCGTGTTCGCTCTTTTTGCGACCGTTTCGGGAATATTGTTTTCCTACTGTATTTTATTACGCTCCGTTTGGGGCGCGGTATTATGCGCTTTTTCGGCGATTTTTCTTTTTATCGTTTTTACTTTTTTCTCTCTATCGAAATTTAAAAGTGCGGGTAAGGCGTTGTGCTTTCTGGTTTTTATCTTTTTCGCTATTTTGGGCGGAATAGGCTTTAAAAGCGCCGCCGAAAGTTATGAAAACGCCGACCTTGGCGGGCACTACTTAAACGTATCGGGCAGTATAAGTGAAATAACGGAAAACGACAACTATACTCTCGTTTTGCTTACCGGCGTAAAGTTTTCGGGCGCGATAACGGGTAAAAGTTATTACAATCTTTTGGCGACGGTGTACGGCGAAAATGTGTACGGACTTGGAGACGTGCTGGAATTTAACGCCGTAGTGCGCGACCGTACGCTTATTTACAACAGCAAATTTTCCGCAAGCGCGCTTGCGCGCAAACTAAAATATTCGTGCGAAATTGACGCAGAGAACGTTTTAATAACAGCAAATAGCCCAGACGCCTTTCAAAAGTGCAACACCGCTATAAAAAACGCGTTAAAATCTGGGCTTGACGAAGAAGAGTTTGCCGTGGCGTACGCAATGCTTACGGGTAATTCCGATTATATGACGGAAGAAACAATCGAAGCGTACCGAACGGTCGGCGTAGCGCATATTTTTGCCGTGTCAGGGCTGCATATCGGGTTTTTGGCGACCGCCGTGTACTTTCTGCTTTCAAAACTGAAAGTCAACAGGTTTGCGGCGTTTATAATCGCGCTTTCGGCGTGCGTGTTCTATTCTGGCATATGCGGGTTCTCCGCGTCGTCCGTCCGCGCGGTAATTATGTTTTTCTTTCTGAATATCGCGCGGCTTTTAGGCTTTAAGTACGACGGTATTTCAGCAGTATGCGCCGCCGCGTTCTGTATTTTAATAGTTTCGCCCGTGCAGCTTTTCTGCGTGGGCTTCAGGCTGTCTTTTTCGGTAGTGGCAACGGTTATTATCCTTTATAACCCGCTTAAAAAAGCGCTTAAATTTCTGCCCGATAAAATCGCCGCGGCGCTTACCGTTTCAGCCCTTGCCGAAGTCGGCGGTATTCCCGTGCTGTTATACGCTTTCGGGGAATTCGCTTCCTTTTCGCTAATCGTGAATATGCTGTTTATCCCGATTGCGGGAATAGTTTTTATTTCGCTTATCGTATGCACCGCGCTCTCGCTGATTTCCTCGCCCGCGGTGTGTTTGTTGTTACCGAACTACGCTGTTTTAGGGCTGAATTTTATCGTTAAGGCTTTGGACTTTAAGGCGCTTTTAATCGGCGGGTTTACGCTGGGCGGGTTCGCCGCGGCGTATTACGGGGCGATAGTCGTTGCGGGCGGGCTTATAAATTTCAGAAAAACGGTAAAAACTACCGTGGCGGCGGCACTTATCGCCGTTTGCGTATTCGGAACAATCGCGGTAAACGTAAATAACGCTAAAAAGGTCTCCGCAACCGTTATAGGTTCGGATAAACTATCCGCGGTGTTTATGACAGCGCGCGGCGAAAACATGTTGGTTATCAGCGATTTTTCATACCGTACCTTTTCACAGTACAGGTTAAACGGGGCAACTGCCCGCGCGGACGGAAAACCTGTTTCGGTAGTAATTTTAAAACAGGAACAAGCGATAGAATTGCCCGCAACGGTTAACAGGTTATGGCATATAATGAACGTTGAAAGGCTTTATTATTGCGGCGCAAGGGACGAAAGCGCCGAAAACGCGGTATTTGCGGCGTTTAACGGGCTTGAAGCGGTAAATATGGCGGACGGAAACGGGTTTAATTTCGGCGGCGGCAGATGCACTTTCGCACTTGACGGCAAGTGCCTTTTGTGTACGGTAAACGGCTACACTACCGCGGTGTTCGCCCGCTTTGACGGTTGGGGCTACGACGGATTGACGGCGAAAATAGACACGGCGGTGTGCGTTGATTGCCACGGCGGGATAGAGAGAAACTACGCGCCAGCCCGCACGGTAAGTTTCAGGGCAAAGTACGGTTATTCCGACGGGGAAACGCACGGAAATTTCAGTTTCTGCTTCGGTTAAAGCGGTAATATAATATAAAATAATAAAAAATATAAATTCTTAACTTGCGTATCGGTTGCAAACGCAAGTAAAAAATGCTAAAATGTAAAAGGGTGCTTGCGGGAATTATCGTAAATTCACAGGCTTAAAACCGCAGACCGCCCCGAAATTTAAGGAGCGGGTAAGGTAAAAGCCGTACCCCGACGGAATTTTGCAGTTTACAGAA
>CAMORY010000070.1 GCA_946624395.1 uncultured Clostridia bacterium
TAAAAAACAGTACGGAATTTTTAGCGGAAATAACCGCTTTGGACGAGAAACTGAAAGATTTGAAGTTAAATTCGGTGGAAGTCGACAAGGAAAAAAATTCCGTGGTTTACAATTTCATATGCGATAAAGCCGTAGGCGCGGATTTAAAAGAGCGGATTTTGGACGTGTGCGAAAAAAATACCGCGCGGGTATTTGCGTCCGTTGCCGTGAATATAACCAAAATCGTGTCTAACGGCGATTTAGTTAACCGCGCCGCGTTTAAGTTTTTAAAGGAAAACTACCCGTCGGTGTCAATCTTTTTAGACGAAGACGATATAACTTCCACCGTTGACGGCAATCTCGTAAAATACAAGTTAAGGCTGACTAAAGACGGCGCGGAATACGTCGTAAAAAACGGCGCTATGAAAAAACTTACCGAGTATCTTTCCAAAAATTTCTGTTCGGAGTTTGCGGGCAGTACCGAAATAAAGCCCGATAATCTATCCGTCAATCTGTTGTCGGAAGACGTGTTCGAAGGCGAACTTGAAAAAATCGAGTACCGCACCATAAAGGTAAAAGACGTAATGGTAATAGACGACGCGGCGATGGGGGATTTAGCGGTATACATAGAAGATATGACCGACGGCCCGCAGACAATCTGCGGAAAAATTACCGAAATAACCGAGCGCGAAACCAAGACGGGCAAGCCCTTTTTCGTGATTTATTTAAACGATACCACGGGCATTACGGGCGGCGTGTATTTTTCCAAAAAGAACACTTATCATAAAATCAAGGAGTTGCAGGCGGGGGACGCGATAATCGCCCGCGGCACGCTTGGGGAATACAACGGCAGGCGGAGTTTTACCTTCGATAAAATAAACGGCTGTACTTTTCCCGACGACTTCGTTAAAAAGGGCAGGCGCAAAAAAAGCGCGCCGCGAAATTATAAACTCGTTTTCCCCGAACCCGCAAACACGGTAAAGGTAAGTACGGTGTTCGACATAAACGACGTTCTGCCCGAAGAGTTGACGGGTAAAACGTACGTGGTATTCGACTTTGAAACGACGGGTACGGACTTTATGAATAACGGCATAACCGAAATCGGCGCGGTAAAGATAGTAAACGGCAAAATAACCGAACAGTTTACGACGTTAGTGCACCCCGACTATCCCATTTCAGCGGAAATAGTGGCTATAACCGGCATAACGCCCGAAATGGTAAAGGACGCGCCGAAAATCGATAAGGTATTGCCCGATTTTTTTAAATTTATCGAATACTCTGTAATCGTCGCGCACAACGCGCCGTTCGATACGAGTTTTTTACGGCGCTTTGCTAACGAAAACGACTACGAAGTGAATAACGCGGTGTTAGATACGCTTGAAATGTCAAGGCGGCTTTTGCCCGCTCTTCGTCATCACGATTTGAAGACTATTGCCGACTATTTCGGAATAGTGTTCCACCACCACAGGGCGCTTTCCGACGCGTACGCCACGGCGGAAGCGTTTATCGAACTTATGAAAATCAAATATAAGGGCGAAAAATAAGCATATAATAAGACTTGTGTCCCCTGAAAGGGGAAGGTTGTTAAAAAGCGGCAATCGCAAAATGCGATTGCCGCTTTTTAACAAAGGGTTTGGATTGTGATTTTTTTAAACCTTTTGGTACGGCGACGGGATATTTCCCGTCGCCGTACCGCCTTTCTGCTCACAGGAAACACAGGATGTGTTTTCATACGGGATATGTTGTCATACTGAGACTTGACCTGCAAAGAGTGGCAGTCTAAGTATCCGACTGTTTTTAAAGAGTTCCTTAGACTGTCCGTTTTATTTGCCCGTCTCAGGATGACAGGGGGAACACGAAAAAAGCGGGGATATTGTCGAAATGTTGTAAAAAAGTTGACAAAAAGTCGGGGCGGGGGGTATAATCTTTACAGATTTATAAAAAGGAGATTTTTTTATGAAAAAACTGTTGACTTTGGTTTTATCGCTTATTCTTGCAATGGGCGCGTTAGGACTTGTCGCTTGCGGCGGCAAAGGTGAAAGTATTACGAAAGAAGAGTTTATCGCGGAACTTGCAAGAAGAGAAGCGGTGAGTCTTGCCGACGAAACTTTGCGGTATGAAACCGTCGATTGCACGTACGTAGAACATACCGAGCGCGAAATAAGCGCCGACGGCACTTACGGGATAACGTACGGAGATAATTACGCATACGTTAGGGTAGAGTATGAACAGGCGCACGGCGTACAGCAACGTGTTTTCGGCGTATCGGCGGGTTTGCTTGCAAATATGCCTGAAGAAATACTTTCCGCTACTAAATTCGTTAAAGACGGCGACAACCTTGAAATGTCTTATGACGCGACGATGGAAGGTGTTAAATTCACGGGCAAATGCGTATTCGATAAAAACGGATACGTTATCTATTCTTTGGAAAGTCAAAGCGGCGACGGATTTAGTGGAAGCGCTGAATTTACCGTAAAGAAGTACAATAAAGCGGCTGAAGGAACTCAAGACAATGAGACGGTTGTCCGTTTCGAATTTGTGTCCGTTGAACCCGAAAGTTATACCGAATATTTTAACGATTCGTACGTCGAGTTGTCGGGAGAAAACGGTATAAAGTTGCTTGTGAATCATTCTGATTATATCGGTACTTATACGTTAGACGGCAATACTATGAGTATAACGGCTTATTATAACAACGGTAGTACTCCTACTATGATTAAGCCTACAGGCGTAATAGACGGCGACGTATTAACTATTACTTTTAGCGACGGAACGGTAGTCGTTTATAATAGAACCGCCGAATGATTTTTTAAGGAGTGATTTTATGAAAAAACTGTTGGCTTTAGTTTTATCGCTTATTCTTGCAATAGGCGCTTTGGGGCTTATCGCTTGCGGAGATACGGTGGATTATACCGTTAACGCCGAACAGTGGGATAACGCCGTTTCGCTTTACTGGAAAAACCTTACGTACGAGTATACCGACGGAGAAAGCGGGAATAAAGTCGAACTTTTAGAAGACGGCGGCTTGCATCAATATGCAGGTGAAGGCCACGGCTGGGGCGAAGAGTACGTTATTTATGCCGACAATAAGTGGAAAGTGTATCAGGGCGACGCTACTA
>CAMORY010000071.1 GCA_946624395.1 uncultured Clostridia bacterium
GCAATATGCTTTGCAAAAAACTCGGCAAAATTTACAACCAGTGCGACGAAGTTTTCGTTTGCTCACCCGTCGTCGAAGAACAGTTGCGCTCTTACGGCTATACGGGCAAGGTGTCATACCTTCCATTCGGCACGGATTTTAAAAAGTGCGAAAACGTTGAAGAAAACTCCGTTCTCGCAAATAAGGAATTCGGGATTAAAGAGCGCGAACTCGTCTTTATTTACGTCGGCAGAGTGATGAAACTAAAGCGTATCGACTTTATTCTCGATTCTCTTAAAATTCTGAAAGATAAGGGCGTTAAATTCAAATTCTTTATCGTCGGCAAGGGTGCGGAACTCAACAAACTTAAAAAACACGCTAAAAAACTCGGCTTTACCGACGACGAAGTTATCTTTACCGGCTTTTTGGCGCGGGAAAAATTCCCGCTCTTGTTCTCGCGGGCGGACTTACTTTTATTCCCTTCCGTTTACGACAATTTCGGGCTTGTCAAAGTCGAAGGCGCGTCGTACGAAACGCCCGGGGTATTCGTCAAAGGCACTTGCGCGGGATACGACATACAGCACGGCTTTAACGGGTTTCTTTCAGAAAACGATACGGAAAGTTTTGCAAACGCAATTATTGACGCAGTACAGGACTACGACAAGTTAAAACAAATCGGCAAAAACGCCAAAGACACCGTATATATCAGTTGGAAAGACTGTACGGACAGACTTTTAGAGACTTACGAAAGAATAATAAAAGAACACAAAAGCAAACAAGTTCCGCAAAACAAGGCGGACAAGGGTTAATTATGATAATAAGAAGCAGAGCGCCGCTGCGGCTCGGATTTGCAGGCGGCGGCACGGATCTTGAAACTTACAGTAATATAAACGGCGGCGCGGTATTAAACGCCACCATAAGTATGTACGCGTATTGCTCTATAATTCCTACCGATAACGGTAAAATATGCATATATTCGTACGACAATAAGAATAATCTGGAAATTGACAGCGTGCCGTATATCGCGCCCGACGGGGATAAACTTATTCTGCACCGCGGCGTTTATAACCGCATAGTCAAAGATTTTAACGGCGGCAATCCCCTGTCGTTTATAATGAGCACCAGCAACGACGCGCCCGTAGGTTCGGGGCTCGGCACTTCTTCGACTATGATAGTCGCTATTTTAGAAGCCTTTAATAAATGGTTAAAGTTAGGGCTCAACGATTACCAGAAAGCCCGTCTTGCCTATGATATAGAAAGAAAAGACCTTAAACTTGCGGGCGGCAAGCAGGACCAGTACAGCGCGGTGTTTGGCGGCTTTAATTTTATGGAGTTTAAGCAAGACGGTGGCGTGTTAGTCAATAATCTGCGCCTTGAAAAAAACTGCGTGAACGAATTAGAGTGTTCTATGATTTTATACTACGGCGGGCAAAGTCGAAAATCGGCGGACGTGCAGTTCGAACTTACCAAAAACATTATTAACCGTCAGATTGAAAACACGGCACAGAAGAAAGATACCACGATAAGTGCGCTTGACGCGTTAAAAAAGAACGCTTACGATATGAAACATTACCTTTTAACGGGCAATCTTGCGGCGTTTATTCAGGCGATACGCGTGGGCTGGGAAAACAAAAAGAAAACGTCAAGTATCGTTTCTAATACGGAACTTGAAAACACTATAAATTTTGCTATGGCAAACGGCGCGGAAGCGGTCAAGGTTTCAGGCGCGGGCGGCGGCGGATTTTTGTTGCTTTTATGCAATCCGATAAACCGTCAAAAACTTACCGACGCGCTTAAAACGCTCGACGGAAGCGTGTATTCGGTCAAATTCAGCGATTCAGGGGCGGAAAGTTGGATAACTCATTAAACGTTAAGGCGCTTATTTTAGCCGGCGGAAAAGGCACGAGACTTCAAGAAATAACCAAAAACCTTATTCCGAAACCTATGGCGATAATCGACGGCAAGCCTATTTTAGAGCGCGCGATAGAAGGGCTTAAAAATTACGGCGTTAAGGATATTTTTATCAGCGTCGGGTTTTTAAATGAACAAATCCGCGATTATTTCGGGGACGGTAAAAATTTCGGCGTAAACATAAAATATATTATCGAAAACGAACCGTTAGGTTCGGGCGGGGCGCTGTATTTTATCAAAGACGAGATAGACTGTAATCTTATCGTCTGCCCCGGGGACGTTATCTTCGACGTGGATTTTAAAAGACTACTCGATTTCCATGAACAAAAAGGCGCGCTTATTACCCTTTTTGCTCACCCCAACCTTCACCCCTACGACAGCGATTTGATTATAACCGACGAAAATTCGGTTATTACATCCATCAACAAAAAGAATTCTACGCGCGATTTTTACTATAAAAATCTCGTCAATGCGGGAATTTTCGTCTTGTCGCCCGAAACGCTCGGGTTTTTCAAAGAACTTAAAGTCGTAAA
Organism: uncultured Clostridia bacterium; assembly: GCA_946624395.1. Taxonomy (GTDB): domain Bacteria; phylum Bacillota; class Clostridia; order Christensenellales; family Borkfalkiaceae; genus UBA1259. The sequence continues at coordinate 2,424 of CAMORY010000071.1, forward strand.
TATGGAACACGACTTTGTGTCCCATTTTATTGACGGCGGAAAGGTGTTAGCCTATAAGTCTTCGGAATACGTTAAAGACGTAGGCACTGCGGAACGATTTATTAACGCGGAAAAGGACTTAAAAAACGGTATCGTTGCCGCAAAAAACCTTAAAAACAAGCAAAAAGCCGTGTTTTTGGACAGAGACGGCACGATAAATAAGTATAAGGGCTTTATAAAAAATATCGACGATATAGAACTTTTACCCTTCGTTTCGGAGGCAATAAAAAAGATAAACGCAAGCGGGTATCTTACAATTATCGTTTCAAACCAACCCGTGGTAGCGCGCGGCGATTGTACTTTCGGACAAGTTAATAAGATGTTCGATAAAATCGAAACCCTGCTCGGTAAGGACGGCGCTTATATAGACGGCGTTTACTACTGCCCACACCACCCGCACTCGGGCTTTTTCGGCGAAGTAAAAGAACTTAAAATCGACTGCGATTGCAGAAAGCCCAAAATCGGTATGCTTAAAGCCGCGGAGAAAGATTTTAATTTAGATTTAAAAAAGTGCGTTATGATAGGCGACGGAAACGTGGATATTGAAACGGGCAAAAACGCGGGTATTCCCACCGTTCTGGTTAAGACGGGGATAAACGACGAAATCACCGTTTCACCCGACTACTCGGCGGAAAACCTTTTGCAAGCGGTGGAATTTTTTATAAAAGATTAGAAAAAACGAAAAATTTTTTACTATCGGTCAATAACTAAACTGAAAAAAAGAAAAAGGAGATATATTTATGCAAAACTATTTTAACCTTAAAGGTCAGGTAGCGGTAATAACGGGCTGCTCCACAGGACTCGGCGTACAAATGGCAAAAGCGCTTGCTAATCAGGGCGCGAACATAGTTGCAATAGCGCGCAGACAAAATCTTATCGACGAAGTTGCCGCCGATATCGCAAAAACGTACGGCGTTAAAACGCTTGCCGTGTGTTGCGACATAACTTCTACCGAAGCGGTAGACGCTGCTGTAGATAAAATTATGGCAACTTTCGGGCGGATTGATATTTTAATCAATAATGCGGGTACAGGTGCAGTCGCTCCCGCGGAAGATATTACCGACGACCAGTTCTATAATGAAATCAATATAGATTTATTCGGAAGTTTCAGGATGGCGAGAAAGATTGCCAAAGTAGCAATGCTCCCCCAAAAATACGGCAGGATTATCAACATCTCTTCTATGTACGGCCTTGTCGGAAACAAGGTTGCACCCTGTTCCCCCTATCACGCGGCAAAAGGCGGCGTAGTCAATTTAACGAGAGGACTTGCAAGCGAGTGGGGCGCTAAAGGAATAACGGTAAACGCTATCTGCCCCGGATATTTCTATTCCCCGCTTACAAAAGAAACTCTTGACAGCGATTTCTTCCAAGCAAACGCTAAAACTATGATTCCGCAGGAACGCTACGGCAACGAAGGCGAACTCGACACCGCCGCGCTGTTCTTCGCGTCGCCTATGTCGTCTTACGTCAACGGCGTAATTTTACCCGTAGACGGCGGCTATACGGCAATGTAAAAAAATTAAAGTCAAAACTATCGGTAAATCGGTAGTTTGCACATAATCTAAAAAGGTAGATTGCCGACATACTCGTCAACGGGCGCCAAAAGTTAACAACGCATCACTATCTCGGGCAGCCGCTACGAAAGCGGCTGTTTCCTTTTACCTATGCATACTAACCAACATGTATATATAGTCAAGACACGCGTCGGTTTCAAGTATTTCTACATTTTTAAATTTACCATATAGCGACTTAATTAAATACTGTGAGACCTAAAAAACGCTTGCAAAACTCAATAAAATAGGCTATAATATAACAGCGTTATAAACTTAATAAATATATGGAGGCTTATCGAAGCGGTCATAACGAGGCGGTCTTGAAAACCGTTTGGGTGCAAGCCCACGGGGGTTCGAATCCCTCAGCCTCCGCCAAATAAAAAGGACACCAAGTCAGGTGTCCTTTTTATTTGGTCTAGAGTTGAGTTTTATCGAACGTCTACGTTTTTGCATAAGCAAAAACTATGACCGTTCGGGCAAAGCCCTGACAGGGGCCCCTTTAGGGGTATGTCAGTATCCCTCAGCCGACGACAAAGACCTATCTTGTTAAGTACCAACCTGTATTATCTACAATTATTGAAAAAAACATGATATTACTTGAAAATAATGTGAAAATATGTTATAATTTATAAAAAAATTGAGTAATAAGATTCAAATGAAAAAAATTATTATTGCTATAATATTTATTTGCATATCACTTACTGTTGCAAGTTGTGGTTCTAATGAATCTGCAGGCAACAAATCATACGCAAATCAAAATATGACAAAACACGAAATTGAATTAACACTTGATAATTACTTATCGTATTTTGATGTTGCAACATCTAGTTATAATAATCAATCTCCTTATAGATTTACAGGTTGTTTGTCCTACGCATTGTATGATAATGTATCGGTGTGTTTTGAATATACGACCTCTTATTCGTATGGAGCGCCAACAAAACAAACCCGTGTTGTTAAATTGGACAAAAGTGGCACAGGTTCTGCACCGATTAAAGACGGAAATACAACAGTGAAACTTATCGACATATCCGGAAAAGTTATTTATTGGATATAAAATCAAAATATTATTTCAAATAAAAAGGACACCTGACTTGGTGTCCTGTTTCGTTATTCTAAAATTTATTACGCTATTTCTTTTTTGATTATCTGCGGTTTTTCGCCACGCTCTACAACGTTTTCGTCAACTATGATTTTAGCCACGTTCTCTTCCGATGGCAAATCGTACATTGTGTCTATCATAAGATTTTCAAATATCGTACGAAGTCCCCTTGCGCCCGTCTTAAGTGCGATAGCGCGGCGCGCGACGGCGTTTATCGCCCCGTCGGTGATTTCAAGTTCCACGTTGTCAAGCCCTATCAAGCGCTTATACTGCTTTACTATGGCGTTTTTCGGCTTGGTCATTATATTGACAAGCGCCGCTTCGTCCAACGCGTGAAGACCTACGGTTATCGGTACTCTGCCCACAAATTCTGGAATAAGACCGTATTTTATAAGGTCCTGCGGGCTTACGTCCCGCGTTATGTCGACGGTCTTTTCGCCCGTCTTATCTACGCAGCCGCCAAAGCCTAAAGACGCGTTTTCCTTTCTCTTTGCTATTATATCCGAAAGTCCTACGAACGCCCCGCCGCAAATAAACAGAATATTAGTCGTATCTATACGCAAGCACTCCTGCTGGGGGTGTTTTCTGCCGCCCTGCGGGGGCACGTTTGCCACGGTACTTTCTATTATTTTAAGTAGCGCCTGTTGCACGCCTTCGCCCGAAACGTCGCGAGTTATCGAAACGTTTTCGCCCTTTCTCGCAATCTTATCTATTTCGTCGATATAAATTATACCTTTCTGCGCTCTTTCGATATCATAATCGGCGTTCTGGATAAGTTTAAGCAGAATATTTTCTACGTCTTCGCCGACGTAGCCCGCTTCGGTTAAAGTAGTCGCGTCCGCAACGGCAAAAGGCACGTCGAGAATTTTGGCGAGCGTTTTGGCAAGCAAGGTTTTACCGCTTCCGGTAGGACCTAAAAGCAGTATATTACTCTTGTCGAGTTCGGCTTCCGTATCGTTCTTTTCCACGCCTATGCGCTTATAATGGTTGTATACGGCCACCGATAAAACCTTTTTCGCTTCTTCCTGCCCGATAACATACTCGTCAAGTTTAGCCTTGATTTCCGCGGGTTTTAAAAGCGTTATGCCCTGTTCCTTTTCTTCACGAACTTCGCCTTCTTTAAGCACTTCACGGCAGACTTCTATACACTCGTTGCAAATGTATATGCCGCTGGGTCCCGCTATAAGGCGGTTTACGAGTTCTTTGGGTTTACCGCAGAAAGAACAGAATAATTGCTCGTTGTCGTTCTTCATAATTCTCCGTTTTTTACGGGCGTTTTACGAAAATTTCGTCGATAAGCCCGTATTCTTTTGCCTCTTCAGCGGACAGATAATTGTCCCTGTCCGTGTCTTTTTCGATAATTTCGTAAGGTTTATTGCAGTTGGCGGCAAGGATACTGTTTAAGCGGTGCTTGGTCTTTATAATATGGTCGGCTTGAATTTTTATATCGCTCGCCTGCCCCTGTGCGCCGCCTAAAGGCTGGTGTATCATTATTTCGCTGTTAGGAAGAGAATAACGCTTGCCTTTAGCGCCGCTTGATAAAAGGAACGCGCCCATAGAAGCCGCAAGACCTATACAAATGGTGCTTACGTCGCACTTGATATAATTCATAGTGTCGTATATGGCAAGCCCTGCCGAAACGCTGCCGCCGGGGCTGTTAATATAAAGACTTATATCTTTATTCGGGTCTTTGCCTTCCAAAAAGATAAGTTGCGCCACGACGGAATCCGCAACCGCGTCGTTGATTTCGCCCGTTAAAAATATAATCCTGTCTTCTAAAAGTCTGGAATATATGTCATAACTTCTTTCGCCCTTACCCGTGTTTTCGATAACGTAAGGAACGACCGTGTTCTTTATCATTATATTCTACCCCTTAAAACCTAATTTATTCGATAACGTTGTCTTTCTTTAAAGTATCGAAAAGTTTTTTGATTATTATGTCGTTTTTGATATAGTCGAGTTGTCTTGCCTGCATATTTTTCTTAACGTCGGGAGCGGGCTTATTTTGCGCTTTCGCCATTTCGGCAATTCTATTTTCCACGTCTTCGTCGGTCGCGTCTATCTTCTCTTCCGAAATCACCTTTTCGATAACGAGTTGAGATTTGACGATTTCTTTAGCCTGCGGCTCGTACTCTTTTCTGTATTCTTCCATCGTCTTGCCTAAATACTTAAGATAATCGGCAAGTTTAAGCCCCTGATAGGACATACGGTATTCCATTTCCTGAACCATACGGTCTACCTGATTAGATATAAGCGCGTCGGGAATTTCAACCGTAGCGTTTTCGGAAATCTTCTTGACTATTTCGTCTTCGAGTTCAC
>CAMORY010000072.1 GCA_946624395.1 uncultured Clostridia bacterium
AAATACGCAAAATCGGGCGGAAGTCTCACCGTTTATTTAAAAGGGGAACTCGACGAGTTTTCCGCAGCCAGCGCGAGAGACGTGCTCGATAAACTGATTTTAGACAATATAAATTCCGAACGTATAGTCTTTGACCTTTCCGATATAACGTTTATGGACAGTACGGGAATAGGCTTACTTATCGGCAGGTATAAAAAGATAAAACAGTTTAATAAACGCGCGTACATAACGGGTGCGAACGTAGCCACCGAAAAAGTGATACAACTTGCGGGGCTTTATAATATAATGCCAAAATTTTAATTCAGGGTGAATATAAATGAAAACAGATTATTTTAAGATGACTTTTTCATCGCTATCTACTAACGAAGCGTTTGCGCGTTCGGTAGTGGGAGTATATGCGTTAAGGCTTAATCCGTCGGTTTCCGAAATAAGCGACATAAAGACCGCAGTAAGCGAAGCGGCAACAAATTCCATAGTGCACGGGTATCCCGATTCCGTCGGCGAAATAACACTCGAAGGGTACGTCGACGGCGACGTTTTACATATAAACGTTTTCGACGAAGGCGTCGGAATCGAAAACGTAGACGCCGCCCTTGAGCCGTTTTATACGACAAAAAGCGAAGAAGAGCGTTCGGGTATGGGCTTTACCATAATGAAAAGTTTTATGGACGAAGTTCACGTCGTTTCTGAAAAGGGCAAGGGCACGAAAGTTTATATGTTAAAAAAATTAGGAATCGACGCAAAATAAAAAACTATGCTTGTTCAGGACGAATTACTTGAGAACCTAAGAAAAGCAAAGCAAGGAGATAGCGCGGCAAAAAGCGTAATATTTACCGAAAACACACCGCTTTTAAAAAGTATAATACGCCGTTTTACGGGTAAAGGCATAGAATACGACGACTTGTACCAGATTGCCTGTATCGGCTTTTTAAAGGCAATAAATAACTTTGACGAAAGTTTCGGGGTAAAGTTTTCCACGTACACCGTGCCGATGGTAATAGGCGAAATAAAACGGTATATGCGCGATAACGGCGCGATAAAGGTGTCGAGAACGCTAAAAATACTCGCAAATAAAATCAATAAATATATAGACGGGTATCAGACGGAAAACAACGTGCCGCCGAGCGTGGAAAATATCGCCAAAGAGTTCGGTATAACCGAAGACGAAGTGGTTGTCGCCATGGATAGCGCGCGTATGCCCGTGTCCATTTTCGATAAATTCGACGACGAAGACGACGGTGCGGAACTTATCGACAAGTTGTCCTGTACGGACGGGGAAGAAAAAATACTCGATAAAATCCATATTTCGAATATAATCGAAAAATTAAACGAACGGGAACGTAAAATAATAGTTATGCGGTTTTTCCGCGACAGAACGCAGACGGAAATCGCGGAAGCGCTTGGCGTTTCGCAAGTTCAAGTGTCGCGCCTTGAAAACAGGATAATAGATAAAATAAGAAAGGAATACGACGCGTAATTTAATAAAATAAGCAGAGCGACCGAAATTTCGGTCGCTTTTTCGTATATATAAAATCCGTTTACCCATATTAGAACTGTGATGAGAAAAATAACAGATATTGCATATCTTAAAAATTCCGACGAACGCGAAAGTTTTGTAAAACCGTTCGTAAAAAAGGAGTATAGAAATGAAAAACAGTGAAAATTTTATAAACGACAATTACTTAAACTACGTTAAAGCGGTGTCGCCGAAGACCAACGAAAAGCGTTCGCTTATCCGCGCGTTCTTTGTCGGCGGGCTTATCTGCTCTATAGGGCAAGGCATAAGGTATCTGTTTCAGTACGCGGCGGGATTAGAAGGCGACGAGCTTGCGGCGTACGTTTCCGCGGTTTTAATCTTTTTGGGCGCTTTTTTAACGGGGCTTGGCGTGTACGACAGAATAGGTAAGTTTGCAGGCGGCGGTTCGATAGTGCCTATAACGGGATTTGCCAACTCCGTTGTGTCGCCCGCGATAGAGTTTAAAACCGAAGGCTATATATACGGTGTGGCGGCAAAAATGTTCGTTATCGCAGGACCGATTATAGTGTTCGGCGTGTTCGGTAGCGTGGTCGTAGGTCTACTGTATTTCGGAATTTTCAATATTTTTTAAGGAGTAAACTATGAGAACGGTATTTTTTAAAAATAAACCCGCGATAATTGCCGCTTCGTCTGTCGGCGGACCTAAAGAGAGCGCGGGCAATATAGGCGAATATTTAGAAGTAAAATCCGACGACGACACTTTCGGCGAAAAGACCTTTGAAAAAGCCGAAAAAAAGATGCTTTATACGGCAATCGGGAACGGCATAAAAAACGCGCGTAAAAACGTTTCGGAAATAGACGCGATAATCGCGGGGGACTTATTAGACCAGATAATTTCCGCCACCTTTTCGGCGCGGAATTTCGATTCGGGCTATCTCGGCGTGTATAACGCCTGCGCGACTTTTACCGAAGCGATAACGCTTGGCGCAACCTTTATTAACGGCGGGCATTTAAACAGCGTGGTATGCGGCACGAGCAGCCACTTTTCTTCCGCCGAACGGCAGTACAGATATCCTTTGGAATTAGGTTGTACCCGCCCGCCGCAGGCGCAGTGGACGATAACGGGCGCGGGCGCGTGCGTGATAGGTATGGGCGAAGGTCCTAAAGTCGTTTCGGCAACAATCGGCAGGGTAATAGATTTCGGCGTGGTAGACGTAAACAATATGGGCGCGGCGATGGCGCCCGCCGCCGCGGACACACTTTACACGTATTTTAAAGAAACGGGCACAAACCCCGAAGATTACGACGTGATAGCAAGCGGCGATTTGGGCGCGCTCGGTTCTACGCTTTTACAAGACCTTATCTGGCAGAAAGGCTACGATATAAGCCGCAACCATACCGACTGCGGGAAAATGGTATACACTATGAACGAAAAAGAATATCAGGGCGGAAGCGGCGCGGGCTGTTCTTCTATGGTGTTCTGTTCTTATTTTTATAAACGACTGCGCGAGAAAAAAATCAAGAAAATGCTTTTGATGTCCACGGGCGCGCTGCTGTCTTCGCTTTCTTCGCAACAGGGCGAAAGTATACCGGGGATAGCGCATTTAGTCAGTATCGAGTGTTAAAAGGAAAGGGTGAATTATGGATATATTTTTAATGTTTTTAAAAGTCTTTGCGGTGGGCGGTGCGATTTGCACGCTCGCGCAACTGCTTATCAATTATACTAAAATCACCGCGGGCAAAATTCTCGTGTATTTTCTTATAGCGGGGCTTGTTCTTCAGACCTTCGGCGTGTATCAGTATTTAGTCGATTTTGCGGGGGCTGGGGCGACCGTGCCTATATCGGGGTTCGGTTATCTTCTTGCTAAAGGCGCTATGGAAGGCGCTAAAAAGGGGCTGTTTGACGCGATAACGGGCGGCATTACCGCCGCGGGTATGGGGATTACTGCGGCAATCGTATTCGGGCATCTGTTCGCGCTTATTTTCAAGTCAAAATCCAAAAAGAACTGATAATTCATAAATTTACGGTGCGCCGCATAATCTCTAATTATGATAGAGTGTACCGAGGAAAATATATATTATAAAACTTTCAGAGTTAAAAACCGCAAAAAACGACGCTTAAAGCGGTTTTTGATTTTTACAGCGATAATTTTATGCGTCGGAATACTGTTCTATCACGTAAACGGCGCGGTTTTTACTTTAGTTTCCGGAATTTGCGAAGACTACGCGTATTCCGCGTCGCTTTCTTCTATAAACGAAGCGGTTATAACGTCGCTTAACGAAGAACTGAAATACAGCGATTTAATTACGATAGAAAAGAACAACGACGGCGACATTTCGCTTATGAGTGCCGACGCGCTGAAAATAAATTCCATAAGCAGAACGGTAGCGGGGAAAACGGAAGAAATATTAAAAAACAAACTATCAAGCGGTATACCCGTACCGCTTTTTGCGTTTACGGGCATAAAACTCGCTTCGGGGTTCGGTCCTAACGTAGACTATTACGCTATAACCGTAGTGGGCGTGAACTGCGGGTTTGACGGAAAATTCGTATCGGTCGGGATAAACCAAACGCTCCACTCGCTATATATAAAGGTGGACTGCAAGGTAGACATTGAGTTTCTATACAAAAAGCGCAGTTTTAACTGCGCTTCGGAAGTTTTGGTCAGCGAAGCGGTTTTGGTCGGCAAAGTGCCCGAAACGTATCTAAAAGGCGCATTATTCAGATAAACGCTTGACAATAACGTATAAAAGGGGGTATAATAAAAAAAACGTTGAAGAAGACAGACGAAAACAAGGCTGAATATAGAGAGAAAAACCCGCGGGCTGAAAGGTTTTTTATTTAAGCGTTTTCGGTATTCACTTCGAAGTTGCGCGGCAGAAAGTAAGCAGATTGCAAATAAGTAGGTCTCGTCGGGCGTTTCCCGTTATAGAAATTTCAAGGCTCTTAAAGTTTAAGAGTGAATTAGGTGGTACCGCGTTCATAACGCCCTATTTTAGGGGCGTTTTATTTTTTATTATAGGAGAATTTATTACTCAAATGGACAAGTTTGAAGAATTAAAACTCAAAGCGAAAGAAGAAGCGGAAAAGATTTCTTCTTTAAAAACTATCGGCGATATCAAGGCTAAATTTATCGGCAAGAACGGCGATATAACCGCGCTTTTACGGGGTATGAAAGATATTCCCGCGGAAATGCGCGCCGCGTTCGGTAAAAAGGTCAACGATTTAAAAGAAGAAGTTTCGGCGTTTTTCGAGAAAAAAGAAAGCGAACTGAAAGCCGCGGAGACCGAGAGAAAATTCCGTAAAGAAGCGGTGGATATAACTCTCCCCGGTAAACTTCCCGAAATCGGCAGTCTGCACCCCTTAAATATCGTCAAAAACAAGATAATAGACGCGTTTACGGGTATGGGCTTTGAAATATTCGAAGGCCCTGAAATCGACACCGATTACTATTGCTTTCAGGCGCTTAATATCCCGAAAGACCACCCCGCGCGCGATATGCAGGACACTTTCTATATAAACGATAACGTCCTTTTACGTCCGCATACGTCCCCGGGGCAGGTTCGCACTATGGAAAACAAAAAGCCGCCCATTAAAATTTTAAGCCCCGGCAGGGTATACAGGGCGGACGACGACGCGTCGCACTCGCCTATGTTCCACCAGATAGAAGGGCTTGTCGTCGACAAGGGCGTTTCGCTTTGCGACTTAAAAGGGCTTTTGGACGAGTTCGTCAAGGTTATTTTCGATAAGGACACCAAAACGCGTTTCCGTCCTTCGTATTTCCCGTTTACAGAACCCAGTGTAGAAGTGGACGTTTCCTGTTGCAAGTGCGGCGGCAAAGGCTGCAGCCTTTGCAAAAACACGGGCTGGATTGAAATTTTAGGCGCGGGCGTTGTAAATAAAAAGGTTTTAGAGATGAGCGGGATAGATTCCGACGTGTATTCGGGGCTTGCGTTCGGGCTGGGAATCGAGCGTATCACTATGATAAAATACGGTGTTTCCGACATAAGAACGCTGTTTGAA
>CAMORY010000073.1 GCA_946624395.1 uncultured Clostridia bacterium
AATGTCAACACCATATTGTCCGATAGAGTTTATGGACGAAGGCACGCAGAAGACGGGCGTAACTTGGGGACTTGGCGTCAGGGTGTTTACAAACGGCAACGGAAACCTGCCGCAGGGCACTTTCGGTTGGAGCGGCGCTTACGGTACGCATTTTTGGGTAGATCCCGCAAACAAGATTACGGCGATTTATATGAAAAACTCCTTTTTCGACGGTGGCTCTGGTGCGATGACGAGCGCATGTTTCGAAGAAGATGTGCTGGCAAGTTTGAAATAAACTGTATAATATAACAAAAAAGATAATAAACAAGCCGCCGCGGCGGCTTGTTTATAGTAAAGTTTTTTAGTTGGGGTGGTAGTGTTTTTTCGGTATTCAATGAGGGGGGATACAAAGATATTTGATTTAAGGTTATGGACTATATTCTTAAACGCTCTTCAAGGCGCAGTATAGCGATACAGATAAAATCGGTCGGAAGCGTGATAGTGCGCGCAAATTACGGTACGCCGCTATATAGAATAGAAAAGTTTGTGTCCGAAAAATCCGAGTGGATAGCGAAAAACGTCGCAAAAATCCGTTCGGCGTGTCGTGCGCCCGAATTTACGGAAAGCGATATAAAAGGGTTTATCCAAAAGGCTAAAGAGGCGTTGCCCGAAAGGGTGGCGTATTTTGCGGAAATGATAGGCGTTTCGTATAATAGAATAACTGTAAAAAGGATGCGTACGGTCTGGGGCAGTTGTTCCATACGCGGCAATCTTAATTTTAACTGTCTTATCGCCGCTATTCCGCAGGAAATTGCCGATTACGTTATAATACACGAACTATGCCACAGAAAGCAAATGAATCACTCCCGCGCGTTTTGGGATTTAGTGGCGGCGTATTGTCCCGATTATAAAGTTCGCCGCAAATGGCTTAAAACGCGGGGTACGCAGTATTTAAATAGAATTAAGTAAAAATAAGCGCCGCGGAAAACCTTTCCGCGGCGCGCACTTTTTACGGTATAAAATTATATTATCCAGTCGCCGTTCCTAAATATTGGAACGGTTTTTCCGTCTTTCATAATACCGTCTATATTCATATCCGCAGTACCTATCATAAAGTCTACGTGTTCTATAGAATCGTTAAGTCCGAGTTTTGCGCGTTCCGCTTTAGAGAGCGTTTCGCCGCCGTTAACGGTAGTGGGGTAGCCTTTACCGAGCGCTATGTGGCAACTTGCGTTTTCGTCAAACAAGGTGTTGTAGAACAGAATTTTTGACTTGGCTATGGGTGAATTTTTACCTATCAGCGCAACTTCGCCCAGCCTTTTCGTGCCTTTATCCGTTTCGATAAGTTGCTTTAACACGTCGTAGCCTTTTTCCGCGGAAAAATCCACTACTCTGCCTTTTTTGAATTTTAGCGTGAACCCGTCTATAATCTGACCTTCGTAGCAAAGGGGCATAGCCGATTTGACTACGCCGTCGGCTTTTAACTTATGCGGCGCGGTAAAAACTTCTTCGGTAGGCATATTTGCGACGAAAGGTAGCCCGTCTTTAGCCTTTTCCTGTGCGGAAAGCCACTTGTGTCTATCACAAAGCCCTACGGTAAAATCCGTGCCGTTGTCGCTTGTAAAGTGTAGTGCGGCAAAATCGTGCGAATTTAAAAATGCCGCGTGGGCGTCAAGCGTTTGTATGTGTTTTTCCCACTCTTTAATCGGTTCGGCGCTGTTTAACCGCATTGTTTTTACTATCGCTTCGCCGAGTTCTTTTTCAGGGTCTGAAGAATCGGGGAATACCTTTTTTGCCCACTCTTTGGTGGGTACTGACACGACGCACCAGCGTATGCCGTTGGACATAACGCTTTCGTAGAACTTTTTAAGCGCTTTGCCGCGCGCTTTCGCCGTCGCGGCGATTTTTTCGGGCGGAACGTCAATAAACGCCGACGGATTTTCCGCGGCTATAGCCACGTAGCAAAATCCCTTTTCTACCAGATAGTTTTTGCTATCCACAAGCCATTTGGGAATTTCAGACAGCGTTTCCGCAGAAGCATTAAGATAGTTAAGCCTGTCAACCGCTTCGCACTCCCACCTTACGCGCACTATTTTGGCTTTCATTTCGTACGCGGCTTTAGTTAGCGCCGCCGCGACTTGGCTTTTTTCCACGGGGCAGATTATTTCCAGCCCCTGATTTTCCTGAAGATTAACGCCAACGCGCAAAACCGTCTCGGCAAATTTATTCAGCATTTCGTCAGTCATAATTTCCGCCTTTTTGTTCCGTTTTTGTAATGATAACATTTTTATCTTAAAAAAGTCAAGCGCCCGCCGCCGCGGGGGAAGCCCTTTTGCCGTTATTTTCCGACTTGCCGACAAAATGCGCGCAAGTCTTGTAAAACCGCAAGTTTTATGATAAAATATTCGTTAGTGATTGAACGGACGTGTTTTATGGATTTTTTATTTTTTGACATAGAGTGCGCGACCTGTGCGGGCGGCGGTAAACTCTGCGAATTCGGGTACGTGTTGACGGACGCCGAATTCAATATAAAAGAAAAGGACGGGTTTTTGATAGACCCCGACAGCGTTTTCGATAACTACGTTATCAACAATATGCTGCACCATAAACTTAAAGAATATAAAGAAAGCCCGCGTTTTCCCGTCTTTTACGACAGAATAAAAGCCCTGTTGACCGCAAAAAATACCGTTATAGTAGGGCATACGGTAAAGGGCGACGTGGAACACGTAGGGGACGACTGTATACGGTATAACCTTCCGTTTTTCGATTTGTCTTACGTGGATATTGCGGAACTTTATAAAATCGTTTCAGAAAAAAGGGATTCCACGGGGCTTATTAAAATGTGTGCGGAATTAGGCGTCGTGCCGTCAAAAAACGCACACTCCGCGGTTTGCGATGCGGAAATGACTATGTTCGCCTTAAAAGCGATTATCTTGAGAACAGGGCTTGATTTTGCCGCGTTGTGCGATAAGCGCCCTTCAGCGGTACAAAATACCGTAGGTTATGAAGAAATTGTGCGCCGCAAAAAAACCGAAGCGACTTTTCGCGCAGAACAGGCGGCAAAGGGCGTAAGATTAACTTCCAAAAAAGATTACGCAAATATCGTGTATTACGCGGTAAACGCGCCGTCGGACGGGAAAAGGATAAAAGCGGTTAAAGGTAAAAGGGTGGCGTTAAGCGGGTTGTTCGAAAATACGCGGTTTACCGAAACGCTTAATTTAATAAGACTTTTAAAAAGCGGCGGGGCAAAGTTTACACCCAGCGTTAAAAACTGCAATATGTTTATGAGTTATCGGGCGACTTTAAGTAGCGGCGAAACGGTATATTGCAAAAAGGCGGAAGAAGCAAAGTCCGCGATATTGAAGGGTAAAAGTATAGAGATTGTGCCGTTTGAAAAATTGCTGGAAATTCTGGGCGTAGCGGAAAAAGACCTTTTAAAACCCGTTAATTTCCTGTTCCCGTGATGCCATTTTGTTGCGTTTTTACAGAAATGGCATTGACAAACGGCGCTTATATAGTGTAAAATAAATAAGATGTGCAACAGCACTTTATAGTGTTGCAAGTTTGAACGAAATGATTTTGGAAAAAATAAACGCCCCCGCGGACGTGAAAAAATTAAATTATAAAGAATTATCTCTTTTGTCCGATGAAATAAGAGAAAAAATCGTGTCCGCAATGAACGGGAACGGCGGGCATCTTTCGTCTAATCTCGGGATTTTGGAAACGACCGTTTCGCTCTATAAAACGTTTGATTTTCCGAAGGATAAACTGATATTCGACGTGGGGCATCAGTGCTACGCCCATAAAATACTTTCAGGCAGAAAAGACCGCTTTGACAGTATAAGGACGGGCGGCGGGCTTTCTGGCTTTCCCGATAGCGGAGAAAGCGAATACGACACGTTTACCACGGGGCACGCGGGCAATTCGATTGCGCTGGGGCTCGGGCTTTGTACCGCACGGGATAAAAATAAAGAAGATTATTACGTTATAACCGTCGTGGGCGACGGCGCTTTGGTAAACGGACTTAATCTAGAAGCGGTAAACGCTTCAATATCAAAGCCTAAAAAGTTTATCGTGATACTTAACGATAACGGTATGTCCATATCCCGCAATAAAAACGGGTTTTATAATTTCATATCCAAAGCGACCATTAAAAAGGGCTACGTAAAACCCAAACACGCCATCAAAAAGGTTTTTGGGGAATCGTTTATAACCGCGTTTTTCAGGGGCATAAGGAACTTTTTTAAACGCATACTGAATAAGGCGGGGTACTTTGAAAGGTTCGGCTTTAAATACGTCGGCGTAGTGGACGGCAACGATATTAAAGAAACGACAAAGGTTTTAGAACGCGTCAAGCGCGTCGCCGAAGATAAGGCGGTTTTCCTGCACCTTAAAACCACCAAAGGTAAAGGGGTAAAGGACGCGGAAGAACGCGCCGACCTTTACCACAGCGTCGGCAAAAATATGAAATGCAGCGCGGTGGCGGACATAAGTCTTGGCGGCGTTTTGAACGAACTTATAGAAAAAGACGATAAAATCGTAGCGATAACCGCGGGTATGAAAGACGGAACGGGGCTTTCCGCGTTAGAAAAAGTGCATCCGAATCACCTGTTCGACGTGGGGATTGCCGAAGAGTACGCTACGACTTTTGCCGCAGGGCTTGCTAAAGGCGGGTTAAAGCCCGTCGTTGCGGTGTATTCCACTTTTTTGCAACGCGCGTACGACGAGATAATGCAGGACGTATGTTTGCAAAACCTTCCCGTAGTGTTCTGCGTGGATAGGGCGGGGTTTGTCGGGGAAGACGGTAAAACCCATCAAGGGCTGTTCGACTTGTCTTACACTACGCATATGCCGGGTATGACGGTTATTGCGATTACCGATAAGACGGAACTTAAACCCGCTTTGGAATACGCTTTTTCTCTCGGTACGCCCGTGTGTATACGTTATTCTAAAACAGACTTAAATCTGTCTTTGCCTGAATTTTCGTTCGATAGTTGGCAAACGGTAAAAGACGGTTCGGATTTAACGGTTATTGCCGTGGGCGGCGCGGCGACGCGCCTTGCGCTGGACTTTGCAGGCGCGTACAAAAAAAGCGTTAAAGTGATATGCGCAAGGGTAGTTAAGCCGCTGGACGAAAAGACGTTATCGGTTATAAGTACGCCCGTCATCACGATAGAAGAAAACGTATTAAGCGGCGGTTTCGGTGCGGCGGTTTCGGCTTATCTTGCGGCTAACAATCCGCATCCCGTGTCCTTTATTGGTGTTAAAGATAAATTCGTCGCGCACGGCAGTGTTAAAGAACAACTTGAAGAAAACGGTTTTACCGTAGACAATCTCGTTTCCGTTGCCGACGGGCTTTTAGGTACTATCGATAAATAAAATTTATATTAAAGAAGAACTGATATGAACAATGCATTAAAAAGAACAATACTCGTTTTTATCGACGTTTTAATCGTCGCATTTTCGCTTATTTCGGCGATATATCTGTCGCTTGGCGATTTACAGGACTGTTTATCCGAGTGGTGGCTTGTTCTTGCCGCGGGGTTAACAACCGTCGCGATAAATTTCTGTTTGGGGCTTTACAATAAAATATTGAAATACGTCGGGATTGCGGACGTTGCAAAACTTGTTTTGGCAAGTTTTGCCGAGATAATCGTTTTCGGCGTTATCGCTATGGTGTCCGTAAACTATTCTTTGGAGTGGTTTGTTATCTGTTCGGTATTTTATTCTATTTTACTCGTTGCAAGCAGAATATCCATCAAAGCGCTTGAAATTATCGAAAGGGCGGTAAAAGCGCCGACCGTCAGAAAAGCATTGCCGCACGTTATGGTAATCGGTGCGGGCGACGCGGGGAATATTATCATAAACGAAATGAGAAGTTCGGATAAAATTTCTCTTTTGCCCGTCTGCGTGCTTGACGACGACCCTAAAAAAATCGGTCGCGAAATAAACGGCGTAAAGATAGTCGGGCGTATTGACGAAGTTGAAAAGTACGCTAAAGAATATCACGTCGACCAGATAGTTATAGCAATGCCGTCGGTCGACAGAAAAACAGTAAGAGATATAATCGTAAAGTGCCAGAAGACTAAATGTAAAATAAGAACGCTCCCCGGAATTTATCAGATGCTTACGGGCGCGGTGTCGGTATCCGACGTAAAGGACGTAGACGTAGCCGACCTTTTGGGGCGCGAACAGGTGCGTGTAAACCTTGACGAGATATTAGGGTATATTGAAAACAGGGTAGTAATGATAACGGGCGGCGGCGGTTCTATCGGCAGCGAATTGTGCCGCCAGATAGCGACGCATAACCCGAAACAACTTATAATAGTGGATATTTACGAAAACAACGCGTACGATATTCAGCAGGAACTTGTAAGGCAGCACCCGGAACTTAATCTTGAAGTCAGAATTGCGTCGGTACGGGACAAGGCGCGGGTGGATAGCCTGTTTGCGGAGTTTAAGCCGGAAATAGTGTTCCATGCGGCGGCGCATAAACACGTTCCGCTTATGGAAGATTCGCCAAACGAAGCGATTAAAAACAACGTGGGCGGCACGTATAACGTGGCGGACGCGGCGGGTAGATTCGGCGCGGACAAATTCGTGCTTATAAGTACCGATAAAGCGGTAAACCCGACGAATATTATGGGTGCAAGTAAGCGCATATGCGAAATGATAGCGCAGACGATGGATAAAACTTATAAGACCACTTACGTCGCGGTACGGTTCGGCAACGTTTTAGGTTCTAACGGCTCGGTTATTCCGCTGTTTACGAAGCAGATAGCGGAAGGCGGACCTATAACTCTTACGCATAAGGATATAGTCAGATATTTTATGACTATTCCGGAGGCTGTAAGTCTCGTTCTGCAAGCGGGCGCGTACGCCAAAGGCGGCGAAATATTCGTGCTGGATATGGGCGAACCGGTTAAGATTTACGACTTGGCTGTCAATATGATACGCCTTTCGGGGTTAGAACCGTTTAAAGATATAGATATAAAAATAGTGGGGTTAAGACCGGGCGAAAAACTTTACGAAGAACGGCTTATGGCGGAAGAAGGGCTTTTAAAAACGGCAAACGATATGATTTCCATAGGCAAGCCGATAAAGTTTAACGACGAAGGATTTTTCGATAAGATAAAATCGCTCGTAAATACGGCGAAAGAAGAAACGGACGGTATTAAGGCTAAAGTGGCGGAACTCGTTCCGACCTACAAAAACGGTAAGAAGTAATAAATACGTTTTACGTTGTAATTAAAAAATAAGGGGAAGGCTTGTGCCTTCCCTTTTTGAAACGGTTTCTTTTTCGATTAGCGCTATAAGCACGGTTATATACGCCGTGAGCGGTATCAAGTTAAATTCGCATATGTCTATTATGCCGTAGGCTTCGAACAGAACGAAAGACAAATACGCGAAGAACGAAAAGGCGGTTTGCCCGCTCATTATAATTCTGAACCTGTAAAAGTAGTAAACGGAGTAGGCGATAATGCCTAAACACCCCATAGTGGCTATAACGTGGAAAATAGTGGAGTGGAAGTTAAACGTCATTGACGGGCTGTATACCGATTCGTCGTAATAGCATTGCCCGACGCCTAAAAGCGGGTTTTCCCTGAAAAGTTTTAACGCGCGTTCGTAAAGATTGTCGCGCCCGTTGGTTGCGGTGCGTTTGGTGGCGAACGCAAGTATTTCGTCAAACCCCTTGGTAAGCCCGTAAAATACCGCTGCGGCGCATATCGCAAATACAACGGCAAAAAGGCACAGCATAAATTCCCTGCGCGCTTTCTTTTTCAGTTTGCAGAAAGTCGCAACCACCAAAAATGGCAGGGAAAAGGCAATAACCCCAACGCTTCCGTCGCTCGCGCAGACGATATCGACGATAAGGAAAAATATTATCACCGCAAAGAACGCCGCGGACTTGTCCGTTTTCGTTATAAGGTAGCAGCAAAGCGGTACGGAGATTATAGTCATAGCACCGACTGTGTTGAAGTTGCCCCAAATCAGACTTCTTTCCATAGTAAAGTAATGGTTGCTTTTAGTATAATAGAAAAGAATTATTTCAAAGCAAGCGAAAATTGTGGTAAAGACAACCGCATAGGAAAAATAGGTTTTAACCGAAAAATTCTCGGGCGGTTTTATGCCGTTCAGAAAAAGCAGATACACGGCTATAAGGGCAGGGCCTGACGCGATAATCTGCGGCAACCCGTTCGCATAACGCAGAACGTATGCCGACGTCAGTCCGCCGAGAAAAAGCGCCGCCGAGACAAGGAAAAGCGGGAAGAACAGTTTCCCGAGCAGGAAAGATTTTACGGGGAATTTTATAAGATGATAGATAAAGCACCCCAAAAGCACCGCGTATAAGATAAAATACGGCACGGACGTTAACTGCGCATAGTTTTTAACGGAAATAATAAAAGCCGTAAACAAGGGGATAACGGGCGTTAAATCTTCGCCTTTGATGAGAATATAGCACGCAAGTATCACGAACGGGAAAATGCACGCCCATTGAATATTAAGGCAAAAACACAAAAACGCCCATGCGGCGGCGGTACACGGATAATAAACGCCGTATAAAAAATTGTCTACGGCATAGCGCGTTTTTGTGTTTAGTGTAGTTGAATTCATAAGCAATTAAAAGGCGGCGAAAGCGAGCGCTGCTTGCCGCGTAAAATTTATTACGATAATTATATAACAAAAGCGCGCTTAAAAACAAGTATATTTTTAAAAAATAGTATTTGCGGCAAAATTTCCGCTAAAAGTTTTATAAAACGTAAAAACGCTTGCAAAACGGTTAGGAACTATATTACAATAATAAATAAGAGAGAGAAACGACGAATATGCAAAGCGGATTTACACACGGGTTTCCGGATAAATTTACGATTTCCGTTTCCTGCGCGGCGGGGGTGGAAAGTGTATTAAAAAAGGAACTTTTCCGCGGTTTCGGTATAGAAGCCCCCGCGGTGAACGGCAGAATAGAGTTTGAAGGCGACGCTTTAACGCTTGTGCGGTGTAATATCAATCTCCGCACGGCGGACAGGGTGTATATAAAAACGGGTTGTTTTGACGCTCGTACTTTCGACGAACTTTTTGACGCCGTAAAGGCTGTTCGGTGGGAAGATTATATTCCGAAAGACGTGCGTGTTTACGTGGACGGCAGGTGCGTAAAAAGCGCGCTGTTTGCAGTATCCGACTGTCAGAGAATAGTAAAAAAAGCGATAGCAGACAGGCTTTGCGGGGTTTACGGATTAAACCGCTTGCCCGAAAGCGGCAGTACGTATAAGATTGATTTCTATCTTTATAAAGACGAAGCGTCTTTTTATATAGATACGAGCGGAACGGGGCTACATAAGCGCGGATATCGCGATATGGTGGGAATAGCGCCTATTAAAGAAACGTTGGCGGCGGCAATGCTTTTAATGAGCGATTTTTATAAAACCCGCCCGTTTGCCGACCCGTTCTGCGGTTCGGGAACGTTTTTGATAGAAGGCGCGCGTATCGCCTTAAATATCGCGGCGGGGATTGACAGAAAGTTCGCTTTTAACGAGTGGAAAAACTTCGATAAAAAAATTTACGAACTCGCCTTTGCCGAAGCCAAGGACAAAGAACGGTTAAATGAAAAGCCCGATATCCGCGGGTTCGACGCAGATAAAAAGGCGGTGGAACTTGCCCTTCGCCACGCAAAGCGCGCGGGACTTGAAAAAGTGATAAGGGCGGAAGTTCTGCCCGTTAAAAAGTTTACGCCGTGGGCGGAAAATGGAACTATCGTTTCAAATCCGCCGTACGGGGAGCGGGTTTACGGCGCGGACGACGCTAAAAGGTGCTACCGCGAACTCGGCGAAGCGTTAAAAGGCTTTGACGGCTGGTCGGCGTTTATTATAACACCTAATAAGAGTTTTGAAAAGTGTTTCGGCAGAAGGTGCGACAGGGAAAGGAAACTTTTCAACGCTGAAAAAGAGTGCAGGTATTATTTTTATTATCCGAAGAATAAGCAAAAAGACAATTGACGAATAGATTTTAAACAAACGACTTCAGTAAAAAAAGCAATAAAATTTAGGGAGGCATATATGAACGTTTTGGTAACAGGCGGCGCGGGCTATATAGGTTCGCATACCGACGTAGAACTTATTAACGCGGGGCATAACGTAATAGTTATCGACAACCTTTTAAACAGCAAAGAAGAAGCGCTTAAAAGGGTGGAGAAAATTACGGGTAAAAAGATAAAATTTTATAAGGGCGATATACGGGA
>CAMORY010000074.1 GCA_946624395.1 uncultured Clostridia bacterium
ATAAGCGATAAGGAAGTTGCGGACATAAACACAGCGTTCCATCTCGATTGATTATCTTAAACATAAAAGCGATTGCTTCGGCTGTCGCTTTTACTTTAATTACGATTATTTTATAAGGAGACGATTATGGCAAAATTTATTTCAGAGCCCGCGCATACGTTCAACGAATACCTGTTAATACCAGGCTATTCTTCGGCTGATTGTATACCGAATAACGTGAGTTTAAAAACCCCCGTCGTAAAATACCGTAAAGGGGAAGAACCCGCGCTTTCTATGAATATACCGCTCGTTTCCGCGGTTATGCAGTCGGTTTCGGGCGACAGGCTTGCTATAGCGCTCGCCAAAGAAGGCGGCATTTCCTTTATCTACGGTTCGCAGACTATCGAAGAACAGGCGGCGATGGTCGCTAAAGTCAAGGCGTTCAAGGCGGGCTTTGTCGTTTCCGATTCCAACCTGCCCATAACCGCTACGCTTGCTGACGTTATCGACTTAAAACAGCGCACCGGGCATTCGACAATGGCTATAACTTCGGACGGCACGGCGCGCGGTAAACTTTTGGGAATTGTCACCAGCCGCGATTACAGAATCAGCCGTATGACTCCCGACGAAAAGGTCGAAGATTTTATGACGCCCTTTTCTAAACTCATATACGCTAAAAACGGCGTTTCCTTAAAAGAAGCGAACGATATTATCTGGGAACACAAATTAAATTCTCTGCCTATAATAGACGACGATGGGCGGCTTATCAGTTTCGTGTTCAGAAAGGATTACGAGTCGCATAAGGAAAACCCCGCCGAACTTTTGGACGATAAAAAGCGTTTCGTGGTCGGCGCAGGCATCAACACCAGAGATTATAAAACCCGCGTTCCCGCACTTATAGACGCGGGCGCGGATATGCTTTGCATAGACTCTTCCGAAGGCTTTTCCGAGTGGCAGAAACTAACGATTGAGTGGATACGCGCAACCTACGGCGACAAAGTAAAGGTCGGCGCGGGCAACGTGGTAGACGGCGCGGGATTTCGGTTTTTGGCAGACTGCGGCGCGGATTTCGTTAAAGTCGGTATCGGCGGCGGCTCTATCTGCATAACCCGTGAAACCAAGGGGATAGGCAGGGGGCAGGCGACCGCTTTAATGGACGTATGCGCCGAACGCGATAAATATTTTGAAGAGACGGGTATATACGTGCCTGTGTGTTCGGACGGCGGCATAGTTCACGACTATCATATGACTTTAGCACTCGCTATGGGCGCGGACTTTTTGATGCTGGGCAGATATTTTGCCCGCTTTGAAGAAAGCCCGACTAAAAAGTTCAGTATAAACGGCAATATAGTCAAAGAATACTGGGGCGAAGGCAGCAACCGCGCGCGCAACTGGCAGCGCTACGATTTGGGGGGCGACGGTAAACTTTCTTTTGAAGAAGGGGTGGACTCCTACGTTCCGTACGCAGGGCATTTAAAGGATAACGTTTCTATATCCCTTGCGAAAATAAAGTCGACTATGTGCAACTGCGGCGCGCTTTCGATAAAAGAATTACAGCAGAAAGCGACTTTAACGCTCGTTTCCGCGACCAGCATAATAGAAGGCGGCGCGCACGACGTAGTATTAAAAGAAACTCCGCAAAATAAAAACGGAAGATAATTTTATATCGTATTTAAAACGTTAAGCGCGGGCGTGAAAATTTTTCACGCCCGCGCTTAAATTTTTATTTATAAATCCGTTAAACCCAGCAGATAGTCAACCGACACGTTAAAATATTCCGCCATTTCCGCAAGCAGAATAAGCGGTGGTTCTCTCTGCGCCTTTTCGTAATGCAGGTATGTCACGGAATTTATTTTAAGTGCGGCGGCAACTTGCTTTTGCGTGAGATTTCTTTCTTCGCGCAATTCCTTTAAACGTTTACCTAACTTTATTTCCATTTTATCCTTTATTTAATTGACATATTACCATTTTGGTAGTAAAATAATCATAAAACTACCAAAATGGTAGCAAAAACAAAGGAGAAGGTATGGAACAGCAAAAAGCGTACTTAAAGTACAAAGAAGATTTTGAAAAAATAAGTATTTTTTCAATAGTATTATGGGCAATTACGATCGCGGGAGTGTTGGTGCTTATCTTTTTACCTGTCTTTAAAATAACGGTAGAATTTGAGGGAATAACGATTGCTACCAAAGAATTTTCTATGTTAGATGAGTTCTTATATAATATTGACGGCATAAAAAGTTCTTCGTCGGCAGCGTCTGAGTTAGGATATGTTATGATTATTTTCCCGCTGTTTGTCTTAATCGAAGGTGCGCTTTTTCTTATCATTGCCGTGAAAAACATATTTGAAGAAATAACGAATAGAAACGAAGATACATATATGGTGCAATATTCGTACATTAAAAAGAGTGGCGGGGAGAAAGAAAAGAAAAAATTTTTTAAGCAACAGACAATATATTCATTTTTTATGATACTTCTAATGGCTGTGGTTTTTGCAAAAATTGGCGGTGAAATGTATGCAAAAAATGGTTCGTCCGTTCCGATATATAGTTATTTGATTGACGTTAACGGAATTTCAGTTTGGGGAATTTTAGGTGTATTTTTATTTGTTGCTTATATAGTCGTACACGTTTTGAAAAAGAAAAAAGAAAAAGAGATAGTTGTAAAAATCTTAAAAGAAGAATTTGAAAACGATAGTAATTCTGAAGAAAAGAAAGAAGAAACGTTGTAATTTAGGGATAAAAAATGCGGAAAATGTTCCGCCTTTTTCTATATCGGTTTTTCCATTGCCGCACAGATAAGTTTGCACTTGCTGTCGGCGATTTTTTTAACGTATTCTTCGGGCGGCATTTTGTCGGTTATGAAATAATCTATTTCGTCAAAGTTAAAATCGGTACACATAAACGTCTTTCCGAATTTAGTACAATCGCATAGCATCGCCACTTTATCGGCGTTTTTGCGCATCTGCCGCTTTAATTTGGACTGTTCTATATCCGCGTCGGTAAAACCCGCCTTTAAATCTACCCCCGAACAGGAAATAAGCGCGATATCCGCGTGTATTCTCGATATGTAGTCCATTGTATCCGTGCCCGTTATTGAGTTGGAGTGGTTGTGTATTTGCCCACCCGCGATATAGACTTTCGCGCTGCTTATCTGCGACAATAATAGTGCGTTTTTAAGCCCTATCGTCGTTATTGAAAGGTATTTAAGGTTATTTAAAAGGGGGATAACGAAACCCACCGTGGAACTCGAATCCATAAACACGGAATCCCCGCTTTTAAGCAGTTGAAACGCCCGAAGAGCTATTGCTTTTTTCGCCGCGTTGTTTTCCTGCTCCCTACTAGAAAATGCCGACTCTTCCGCGCTCGACTTAAAAGGAATTGCCCCGCCGTGAGAACGCCTGATAAGCCCTTGTTTTTCCATAGCGGCAAGGTCGCGCCGAATAGTTGCGCAGGAAACGAAAAGTTCCGCGGAAAGTTCTTCTACGGTTGCCGATTTGTTTTTGTTTATTATCTCCAGAATTTCGTCTTGTCTTTTAAGTGAAAGCATAGTTTTATTTCCTTTTATTTTTTCAAAAAATGTTTATTTATGCGCATTTATGATTATATTGTATCATAAAAATGTTTATTTTGCAACTTTCTGACAACGCAATGTAAACAAAATTATATGTGATATAATATATAAAAATAATAATATGGAGAAATAGTTTTTATGAAAACTAAAGCGGTAAGATTGTACGGCGTAAACGATTTACGCCTTGAAGAGTTCGATTTGCCCGAAATAAAGGACGACGAAATTTTGGCGAAAGTCGTTTCAGACAGTATCTGTATGTCGTCTTTTAAGGCGGCGGAACAGGGAGCGAACCATAAGCGCGTTCCGAACGACGTTGCGGAAAATCCCGTTATAATAGGGCACGAATTCTGCGGCGACATATTGAAAGTAGGTAAAAAGTGGCAGCATAAATTCAAAGAAGGGCAGAAATTCGGTATTCAGCCCGCCATGAACCGCCCCGAAAACCCGTTTGCTGCGCCGGGGTATTCTTATAAATACATAGGCGGGGATTCGCAATACATAATTATCCCCAACGAAGTTATGGAGACTGACTGTCTTATTCCGTATAACGGCGAAAGTTATTTTAAGGCTTCGCTCGCAGAACCTATGTCCTGCATTATCGCGGGGTATCACGAAAACTATCATAGTCATTACGAAACCCACACCCACGAAATGGGTATAAAAGAAGGCGGCGCGGTCGCGATTTTGGCGGGCGTAGGTCCTATGGGGCTCGGCTGTGTGGACTACGGTATTCATTGCGACAGAAAACCGTCTTTAATGGTGGTAACCGATATAGACCAAGCCCGACTTGACAGGGGGGCGGCCCTTTTGACTGTAGAAGAGGCGGCTAAAAACGGCGTTAAACTCGTTTACGTCAACACTTCTTCTATCGAAGACCCCGTAAAGTATATGAAAGACTTAAACGGAGGAAAGGGCTTTGACGACGTGTTCGTTTACGCACCCGTATCGGCACTCGTCGAACAGGGCGACGCGCTTTTGGGCGACGGCGGCTGCTTAAACTTCTTCGCAGGTCCTATCAAGACGGATTTTTCCGCAAAATTCAATTTTTACGACGTGCATTACGCTTTCCATAGAATTACGGGAACTTCGGGCGGCAACACCACGGACTTAAAAGAAGCGCTGCGCTTAGCGGGCGAAGGCAAAATCAATCCGTCCATTATGATTTCGCACGTAGGGGGCTTGGACAGCGTTGTGGATACCACGCTTAACCTTCCCAACATAAAGGGCGCTAAAAAACTCGTTTATACGCACGTTTCTATGCCGATGACGGCTATCTCTGACTTTGAAGAACTCGGTAAAACCGACCCGTTCTATAAAGACCTTTCGGATATATGCAAAAAGCATAACGGTATCTGGTCGGACGAAGCGGAAAAGTACGTGCTTAAAAACGCAAAGAAAATTTAGTACATAATCAGAATAGCGCAGGGCGTTTTGTTCCGCGCTGTTTTGCATTTAAAAAGAATAACATTTTAAGGAGACATAATATGGCAAATCCTGTACTTATGCCCAAGCAAGGCATAACGGTAGAGAGTTGTATTCTCACCAAATGGAATGTTAAAGTCGGCGATACCGTCAAGGTTGGCGACGTGCTGTTTTCTTTTGAAACGGACAAGTCGTCTATCGAATACACGGCGGAAGTAGCAGGCGAAATTTTAGCGCTACTCTGCGAAGAAGGGGACGAAGTGCCCGTTCTTTCCGCTGTGGCGGTGATAGGCAATAAGGGCGAAGATATTTCCGCGTTTAAAGCGGGTAGCGCCGCGCCTAAAGCGGAAGAAATCAAAGCCGAACCCGCACCCGCTACCGCTGCTCCCGCGGCGAAAGTTATCCCCGCGGATATTAAAGCGACGCCCGTCGCTATGCCGAAATCGGGCATCACGGTCGAAAGTTGCATACTTACCAAAATCAACGTAAAAGTCGGCGACACGGTAAAGTTGGGCGACAATATCTTTTCTTACGAAACGGATAAATCGTCTTTCGATTTAGAAGCGGAGATATCAGGCGAAGTGCTTGCCATCTTCTACGCGGAAGGGGATGAAGTGCCCGTCGGTTCTAACGTTTTGGCGATAGGCGAACACGGGGTAGACGCTTCTTGCTTTGCTCCAAACGGCGCAGCGCCCAAAGCCGAAGAAATCAAAGCGGCACCCGCCGCCGCTCCCGCGCCCGCACCTGCTGCCGCACCCGCGGCAAGCGCGCAAGCGGCAAAGTCCGACGGCGGAAGAATTTTCGCGTCGCCGAGAGCCAAGAGTTTAGCGGAAAAACTCGGCGTAGACCTTATCTCCGCTACTCCCACAGGTCCTAACGGCAGAATTATCGAACGCGACGTAAGGGAAGCGAGCGTTAATCCGAAAGTCGCTGTTTCCGCACCCGCAATGGCAGCGCCCGCGGCGAAAGCGGAGAACGTGGACGTTAAGGCGTTCAAGGACGAAAAGATGTCCAACATCAGAAAGGTTATCGCAAAGAATATGGTAATGAGCCTTTCCACGATGGCGCAGTTAACGCATACGCTTTCTTTCGATTGCACCAACGTTATGGAATTCAGAAAGTATCTTAAAGACAATGCGGAAAAACTTAAACTGCCCAACATTACGGTAAACAATATTATAGTTTTCGCGGTATCGCGCGTGCTTAAAAACCACAGGGATTTAAACGCCAACCTTATAAACGGCGACACTATGCGCTATTTCGAACACACGAATATCGGCATTGCTACCGACACACCGCGCGGGCTGTTAGTGCCTACGCTGTTCGGTGCGGATTTAATGAGTTTATCGGAAATCGCCGCTAAATCCAAAAAGTTATCTTCAGACGCTATTGACGGAAAGTTATCACCCGACCTTTTAACGGGCGGTTCGTTTACCGTATCCAACGTCGGCACTATGGGAATAGAAAGTTTTACGCCCGTCGTCAACCCGCCGCAAACGGGGATTCTTGGCGTAAACACTCTGGAAACGCGCGTAAAACTCGGCAAGAACGGCGAAATTATTCCGTACACCGCTATGAGTTTGTCGCTTTCTTACGACCACAGGGCGCTTGACGGCGCACCCGCTTCGCGCTTCCTTAAAGAACTGAAAGATTATCTCGAAAATTTCAGTTTCAATCTTTTAGCAGATAGCAAGTGTATATAAATAAGGAGTAATTAAATTATGGAAATTTTTGATTTAATAGTAATCGGCGGCGGCCCTGCGGGCTATCTTACCGCCGAACGCGCTGGGCACGCGGGACTTAAGACTATGGTTATTGAAAAGAACGAGTACGGCGGAGTGTGTTTGAACGAAGGCTGCGTTCCGAGTAAGACTTTCTTGAATTCCGCAAAGGTAGCGGACTACGCTAACCACGCCGCAAACTACGGCGTTAAGGTTGACGGCAAAGCGACCGTAGACCAGAAATTCGTAGTTGAAAGAAAGAACGGCGTAGTTAAAATGCTGGTTTCCGGCATCAAAGCCGCGCTTAAAAAGAACAAAGTCGTAATGAAATCGGCTACGGCGTTCATTGAAGGCAAGGACGAAAACGGATATATCGTAAAGGCGGGCGAAGAAAAATTCGCCGCAAAGCGCCTTATGATAGCCACGGGCTCTATGCCCGTAGTTCCGCCCATCCCCGGGGTAAAAGAAGGGGTGGCGGCAGGCTTCGTGTTAACCAACAAAGAAGTGCTTGACTTAACCGAACTTCCTAAAAATCTCGTCGTTATCGGCGGCGGGGTAATAGGTCTTGAACTTACGAGTTATTTCTCGTCCGTAGGCGTTAACGTTTCGGTCGTGGAAATGCTGGATAAAATCGCAGGACCTACCGAAAAGGAAATTTCTTCGATACTTCAGAAATCGCTTGAAAGAAAGGGCGTTAAGTTCTATTTGGGCGCTAAAGTCGTCGCGGTGGAAAACGACGGCGTTGTCTTTGAAAAAGACGGCAAAAAGGAAAAAATCCCCGCGGACAAGGTGCTTTTGTCCATCGGTCGCCGTGCGGTTTCGGCTGGTATCGGGTTAGAAAATATCGGCGTCAATATAGAACGCGGCGCGGTTATTACCGACGACAGGTTGCAGACTAACGTTGCGAACGTTTACGCCGCGGGCGACGTCAACGGCAAGATAATGCTTGCGCACACCGCGTACAGAGAAGCGGAAGTTGCCGTAAACAACATGCTCGGCAAAAAGGATATTATGCGCTACAACGTTATTCCGTCCGTTATCTACACTAATCC
>CAMORY010000075.1 GCA_946624395.1 uncultured Clostridia bacterium
AAAGCGGCACGCTTGCTTTCAAAAAGGAAAACGAAGGTAAAGAAAACGAACTTATAGGGCAGTTCGGCGTGGGGTTCTACTCCGCGTTTATGGTGGCGGATAAAATCGTCGTGTACTCAAAAGCCTACGGCGCGGACAAAGCCTATAAGTGGGAAAGCGCGGGGGTAGACGGCTACGACATTTCGGAAGCGGAAAAAGACGGGCTTGGCACTAAAATCGTGCTTAAATTAAAGGAAGATACCGAAG
This sequence comes from uncultured Clostridia bacterium, assembly GCA_946624395.1. GTDB lineage: Bacteria > Bacillota > Clostridia > Christensenellales > Borkfalkiaceae > UBA1259. The sequence goes on from CAMORY010000075.1 coordinate 247, forward strand.
ACTTTAAGTATTCGGACTTTTTAGAAGAGTATAAAATAAGTTCGCTTATCAAGCAATATTCGGACTATATCCGTTATCCCATTATAATGGAAATGACGAAAAGCCGCAAAAAGGAAGGTTCTAAAGACGATAAGCCAGAGTACGAGCAGGTGAGAGAGCCGGAAACTTTAAACAGTATGGTTCCCGTGTGGAAAAAGCCCAAGTCGGAAGTTAAGGACGAAGACTTAAACGAGTTTTATAAAAACGAATTCCACGATTACACCGACCCGTTAAAGAGCGTGTACGCTAAAATCGAAGGCGCGGTAAATTACGACGCATTGCTGTTTTTTCCGTCCCGCGCGCCTTTCGACTATTATTCTAAAGACTACAAAAAAGGTTTAAAACTATACTCTAACGGCGTAATGATAATGGAAAAGTGCGAAGACCTTTTGCCCGATTATTTCGGGTTCGTTAAAGGGATTGTTGACAGTTCCGATTTGTCTTTAAACATTTCGCGTGAAATTCTGCAACAGGATAGGCAGGTCAAGGCAATAGCGAACGGAATTGAAAAAAAGATTGCTTCTGAACTTAAGAAGATGATGGACGAAGACCGTGAAACTTACGAAAAACTGTTCGCCGAATTCGGGCTTTCCATTAAATTCGGCGTGTACGCGGGCTTCGGTATGAACAAGGACAAACTTAAAGACCTTTTAATGTTCTATTCGTCTAAAAAGGAAAAACTCGTTTCTCTTGCCGAATACGTTAAGGAAATGCCCGACGGACAGAACGAAATTTACTACGCTTCGGGCGAGAGTTATGATAAAATCGCCAAACTTCCGCAGATAGAAAAAGCAAAGGAAAAGGGCGCGGAAATTCTGTTCTTTAAAGACGGGGTAGACGAGTTCGTGGCGAAAATTTTAATTGAATTTGGCGGCAAGAAATTTAAGTCCGTTGCCGAAGCGGACTTCTCGTTGGACAGCAAAGAAGAGAAAAAGGAACTCGAAAAGAAAAACAAGCAGTATAAGGACTTGTTCGCGGAAATCAAAGCAAATCTCGGCGATAAAGTTAAGGACGTAAGACTAACTTCCAACTTAAAGACCTATCCCGTGTGCTTAATCGCGGACGGCGAAGTTTCCATCGAAATGGAAAAGGTATTGAACTCTATGCCGAACGCAGACGGCAGCGTTAAGGCGGACAAGGTACTTGAAATCAGCGCAGAGCATAAAATACTTAATAAACTCCAGACGCTGTATAGTGAAGACAAGGAAGCGCTTAAAAAATATTCGATTGTGCTGTACGAACAGGCGCGCATTTTAGAAGGGCTTTCAATAGACGATATTCCCGCGTTCGTGAACGCGCTTTCCGACATTATTTAAGCGTTGCAAGGCGTATAAAAAGAAAAAGGAACAAATCTATGGCTGAAAGAAAAGTCAAAAAGCAGGCGGCGGCGAATAAATACGCCGCGCTTAAACTCGTCGATATAGTTAAAACTTACGGCGAAGGCGAAAACACCGTCAAAGCGCTTAAAGGAATTAACCTGACTTTCCGCAAAAACGAGTTCGTGTCCGTTTTAGGACCTTCGGGCTGCGGCAAAACCACTATGCTCAATATCATAGGTGGGCTGGATAGGTATACTTCGGGCGACCTTATCATAAACGGCGTATCGACCAAAGAGTATAAAGACAGGGACTGGGATACCTACCGCAACAACAGCGTTGGCTTCGTCTTTCAGAGTTATAACCTTATTCCGCACCAAACGGTGCTATCTAACGTGGAACTTGCGCTTACGCTTTCGGGGGTAAGTAAGGCGGAACGGCACAAAAAAGCAAAAGAAGTGCTTAAAAAAGTGGGGCTTGAAAATCAAGCGCATAAAAAGCCCAACCAACTTTCTGGCGGACAGATGCAAAGAGTTGCGATTGCCCGCGCGCTCGTCAACGACCCCGAAATAATTTTAGCCGACGAACCTACGGGCGCGCTCGACACCGAAACGAGTATTCAGATAATGGATTTACTTAAAGAAGTGGCGCGCGACCGTCTGGTTATAATGGTAACCCATAACCCGACGCTTGCGGAAAAATATTCCACGCGTATAATAAACCTTTTGGACGGGGAAAAGACGGGGGATACCAACGAGTTTACCGAAAGTGCGGCGGCAAATATGCCGCCTGCGGACGCGTCCGCAGGAAAGGGCAAAGCGGCTGAAAAGGCGGGTAAAAAAGCGAAGGGCAAAGCGGCGATGAAGTTCGGCACGGCGTTCGGGCTTTCCTTTTCCAACCTTTTAACCAAAAAGGGCAGAACTATTTTGACCGCGATAGCGGGCAGCATAGGCATAATCGGTATTGCGCTTGTGCTTGCGGTATCCACGGGCTTTTCGGGGTATATCAAAAAGTTGCAGGCGGATACTCTTTCGGTCTATCCTTTGACCATTTCCGAATCTACAATCGATTTAGAAGACTTTCAGAAACTGACGAACCGTGAAATTACCGACGAAATGTTGAGACAAAGGGTAAATAAAAAAGTATACACAAAGGCGGTATTCGGCAATCTTACGAGTATGCTTAAAAGCAATATCTTATCTGACGAATATCTTGCATACGTGAACACGTATACAGACGAGCAGAATACAAAAGCGGTAAATGCCGGAAAAGAGTGGGCTTACGCCGTGCAAAACGAGTACGGATTCGACGTGAATAACTTTTTGTATTCGGACATATCGGTATTTAATCAGAAGTTTACAATGCCCGTCGACCAGTTAGTCAAATATCTTGAAAAGATGTTCGACGAAAAACTTGACAATGCGGATTTAAACGTTTCGTCTAAATTTATAAGGACGTATATCCCGACGATAAGCGAAATCCCCGATAACCGTGCACTTATAGAATCGCAATACGAACTTATAGATGAAAACGGTAAATGGCCTGAAAGGGAAGACGAACTTTTGCTTGTTGTCGATAAATATAATCAAATATCCGATATAACGCTTGCGCTTTTGGGGCTTCGTTCGCTTGATAGAATAAATACTACGACCACTACCGTTGATTTCGGCGGCGACGCGACGATGGATTTTGACACAGTCAAACAGAAAAACTTTTATTACCTTACAAACGATAACAGATACGTAAAATCCGAAGACGGTAATTGGTACGACAAGACTTTCTTTCAGGGACAGTTGACCGAAGATAATGCAGATTTAACCCTTACAATCACGGGTATAGCGCGGCTTAAAGAAGACGTGCAAAGCGGCGTGCTTGAAACGGGTATCGCGTACACTTCCGCGTTCACCGAAAGGATAAGAAACGACAATAAACTTATATACGACGGCGAAGAACTTGACGAAACTAATAGCCCCGCAGTTTGTGTGGCGGCTTCAAAGACGGGTAAAAATCCGTTGAAAATTTATTCGTGGTATCTGTCGACGGATGGCAGCGGAAACGTTCAGCCCGCATATTCCGACCCGAATATGGCAATCGTTTACTCTTATGCACAGTCCGAAGAATTAAAGACGTTGTTAAAAGAATTCACTATGGTTAACGATTACAACGTTAAAACTCTTGCGGGCGACGATAGCGTTAAAAAGATTTTAATATATTCGGCGGGCTACGAAGAAAAAGAGAACTTAAAGACCTATCTCGACGAGTGGAACGAGAAATGGGACGAAAGCGACGAAGAAGAAAAACTTAAAATCGTTCACTATTCCGACTCTACGGCGATGCTGTTTGCCGCGCTTAATTCTATAGTAGACGCGGTTAAAATAGTGCTTATCGCGTTTACGGCGATATCGCTCGTCGTGTCAAGTATAATGATAGGCATCATAACCTACGTTTCGGTTGTGGAACGCACCAAGGAAATAGGCGTTTTAAGGTCTATCGGCGCGAGAAAGAAAGATATTTCGCGCATATTCAATGCGGAAACTTTCCTTATCGGGCTTTTTGCGGGGCTGCTTGGCGTTGCGGTGTCTTATCTTTTAACTATCCCGATAAACCTTATTATAGGTAATTTTATTGAAAACGCGGGCAGTATAGCCGCGCTACGGGTTGTCGACGCGACTATACTTGTAGTCGTCAGTTTTGTTCTGACGCTTATTGCGGGCGTAATTCCGTCGAGAATAGCGGCGCATAAAGACCCCGTGGTCGCGCTACGAACCGAATAAATGTGCATATGTAAAAAAACGCATATTAAATCGCCGCCGTCGCAAAATAAGCGACGGCGGCGGTGCTTTAAATACTGTTTAATTATACGCCTTCAAAAATATTCATATTGCGGAGTTCGGGGTTTTCAATGGTATCGGCTATTGAAAAAGCGTGCGTGTCTAAATTGTTGCAGGTAGCGGTCGTGATTTTCTGCGCTTTGAATTCGTCTGTTATCATAGTCGCTATGTCCTGTATAATTTCCCGCTTTTCCATAGCTTCTTTTCGGGAATTGCCGAGTTCTGTTAAGCCCGTCAGCGCAAATTCCAAATCGGAAAGTATAGATAAATCCCGCATACCGCGGTACGCCCACTTGTAAAACGGTTCGTATACGTTGTTTAAAAGATAGACTACCGAAACGGTGTGTTTTACGAACTCGAAAAGCGCAAGGCTTGCCGCGCCCGTTTCTCCGCGTTTAATCAGCCGTTCGTAATTATACGTTCCCGACTGCGCCATTATCGCCGCGTGTGCTGAAATTTTTTTGCGCCGTATGTCTTCGGGGTAGCCTTTTTTAAGTTCTTCGCGCACGGCGGAAAACTTACCCAAATCGTCGCGATACACTTCGCCGGAAACCGCCGCGCGGAGCGACGCCGCGGGGGTGTAAAGCCAACGCTTTATGCTGTCGGGGGCTGTGGGCGCGCCTAAAAGTTTGGTGTAAAAATCGTCTATAACTATAACTCCGCGCCTGTTCCCGCCCGCGGGGGAGACCGTCTGTCTTTTCACGCCCATAAACTCTTTGGGTAGTTTTGCATACGCGCGCTCTAACTTAAAGCCGTACTCTCTCTCGGCTTCTTTGGTTATCCACATACAAAATCCCGCTTCGAAATCGTGGTCGCGGGACAGTTCGTCGTCGTAGCCTAAACACTCCGAACCTTCGCCCGCAAGCCCCACGGCAATTTCGCCTATTTTGTCCGCAAACTCCTTTTCAAGCATAGGTTTGCCGTACTCTTTATAAAACTCGCGTGAAAGTTCAAGACCGTTCATAAATCTCCTTTGACTCCTTTATCATATCGCTCGCTATTTTATTGTAGCCGAAATACTTAAAACTCGGCGCGCACTTATCTAAAACGTACGCAAAATAACCGTTTTTAACGTTTTCTTCGTCATTTAGTAGTCCGTACGCCTTAAACAGACAATCGGTTATTTTATCGGGGGCGTTTTCCGTTTCGTAAAGATGCGC
>CAMORY010000076.1 GCA_946624395.1 uncultured Clostridia bacterium
ACGGCAAGGTATGCGGAGTAAAAACCGAAAGTGGCGTGATTGCCTGTGAATCCGTCATAATTTGTACAGGCGGAATTTCTTATCCCCTTACGGGTAGCACGGGGGACGGGTACGCGTTTGCGAAAATTTTAGGGCATAGCGTAATAGACTTAAAACCTTCGCTGGTCGGCATCGAACTGAAAGGCAACGATTTTATAAGTTTACAGGGCTTATCGCTTAAAAACGTTGCGGTATCATTTACTTCGGGCGGTAAAGAAATTTATAGCGATTTCGGCGAAATGATTTTTACCCATTTCGGGGTGTCGGGACCGATAATTTTATCGGCTTCTTGCCTTTTAAATAGGTCGAACGCGCGGGATATACTGCTTAAAATAGACTTAAAACCCGCGTTAAGCGAAAAGGTGTTAGATGACCGCTTGGTTAGAGAGTTAGAAACTGGCAAAACAAAAACGCTTGCGAACGTTATGCGCTTTATAGTTCCGCATACGCTTGTGGGAACGATATTGTCCCGCGCAAAAATTAACGGGGACAAGCGTTGTTGCGACGTGTTAAAATCAGAGCGTATCAGTTTAGTTTCTGCGCTTAAAAATCTGGAATTTAAAGTGAAAGGACTTCGCCCGATAGAAGAAGCGGTCATCACCGCGGGCGGCATTTCCGTCAAAGAAATCAACCCGAAAACGATGGAAAGCAAAATAGTCAAAGGTTTATTTTTTGCGGGGGAAGTGTTGGACGTTGACGCGTTTACGGGCGGATTTAATATACAAATTGCTTTCGCTACGGGCTTTACCGCAGGAAAAAACGCTTAATTTAACGTAAAAAATTGCTTTTTTGCCGATTTTTTGTTATAATTTATCCGTTTATCAATGGAGAATAGTATGAAAAACAGTACTTTGAAATTCATCAACGATATTTTACATGAAAACGACCTGGAATATTTGCACGACGAAACAGTTAAAGCGGTGGGAAATTCCGTTTTAAGGATTAAAAACGGCGGCAAAATCGTAGTATGCGGCAACGGCGGCAGCGCTGCGGACAGCGCGCATATTGCCGGCGAATTATTGAAAGGTTTTATTCTGCCGAGAAAGTTAAAGCCCGAAGACAAGGCGAAATTTGAAAAATCAGGAAAAGACGGTGCGCTGCTCGCTGAAAAACTGCAGTACGGCATACCTACCATTGCGCTTTCGGGAACAGACCCTGTATCGACCGCCGTCGTAAACGATAACGGGGCGGAAATGATGTACGCACAGCAGGCTTTCGCGCTGTTGACAGATAAAGACGTTTTTATCGGCATATCAACGTCAGGTAATGCGGAAAACGTAAGACTTGCCATGCGGGTTGCTAAAACCGTCGGGGCGTATTCTATTGCGCTTTCGGGGAAAAGCGGCGGCGCGCTTAAAGAAATAGCCGATTTAAGTATAATTGTAAAAAGCGACACCACTTATAAAATTCAGGAAAAACATCTGCCCATTTATCACTTGTACTGCATGTGCCTTGAAAACGAGTTTTTCGGGGAATAAAAAAACGATAAATACACTTAAACGTTAACTTAAAAGGAGAAATAATGCAAAAAAACATAAAAATAGCGCTCGACGGGCCGTCGGGCAGCGGGAAAAGTACGATTGCAAAAAGGTTATCTAAAGAACTTGATATATTATATCTCGACACGGGCGCTATGTACAGGGCGACGGCGCTTAAAGCGTTAAAAACGGGTATAGCGCCGAAAGACGAACGCAGCGTTTCAGAATTCATAGATAAACTCGACCTTAAAATCAAATACGAAAACGGTAGCCAGCAAACCTATCTCGACGGGGAAAACGTTTCGGATAAAATCCGCGAACCGCAGGTTTCCATGGCGGCTTCGGATATAAGCAGTTTAAAATGCGTAAGACTTAAAATGGTTGAAATGCAACGAAAAATCGCTTCTGAAACCTCCTGCGTGCTTGACGGCAGGGATATAGGTTCTTACGTATTGCCCGACGCCGATTATAAATTTTATATCACCGCGGGGGTAGACGTTAGGGCACAAAGACGGTATAAAGAACTTAAAGAAAAAGGGTTTGACGTTGACTTCGATAAACTGCAAAAGGAAATAGAAGAGAGAGATTATAACGATTCTCATAGGGAATTTTCCCCGCTTGTCAAAGCGAAAGACGCTATTGAAATAGATACTTCGAATTTAGACGTAGAAGGCGTTATAAGCGCCGTTATGTCTTACATAAAGAAGCGGTAAAATGATTGTTATTAAAGGGAAAAACAGCGGTTTTTGTTTCGGGGTAAAACGCGCGGTAGAGAAGGCGTTTTCACTTAAAGACGGCAATCGGTTTTTGCTTGGTGAAATAATCCACAACGAATCGGTGAACCGAAAACTCGCCGCCGCGGGCGTGAAAATCGTATCGAGTGCTGACGATAGCGATATAAAAAGCGGGGATACCGTTATAATAAGAACGCACGGCGAGCCTGAAAAAACCTTTATTCGGCTGAAAGAAAAGGGCGTAAATATAGTCGACTGTACCTGTCCTTTCGTCAACGAAATTCACTCGATAGTGAAAAAACATTACGAACAGGGCTACACAATCGCCATAATCGGCAACAAAAATCACCCCGAAATCGTGGGCATAAACGGCTGGTGCGGCGATAGCGCGGTAATATGCGAAAACGGACGCGAACTTGAGCAAATATCCGCCGAAAAACTTTGCGTAGTGGTACAAACAACCTTTTCGGAAGAAAAATTTAGCGATATTATCAAAAATTTTACTCGTAATAAGGTCAAAACAGTTGATATTTTCAACACAATTTGTTATACTACAACCAAGCGCCAAAAAGAAGCGGACGCAATTTCACGGCAAAGCGACGCGGTTTTGGTATTAGGCGGCGAAAACAGCAATAACACCAACAAACTTTTTGAGATTTGCAAGGGTAATTGCGATTCCGTCTACAGGATAGTAAATCCTGAAAATTTTGATTACGGAAAAATAAAAAATTTTAATAAGGTAGGAATTGTGCTCGGCGCTTCCACGCCCGAAGAACAATTCTGGGAGGTAATGTCTCATATGGCAAATATTACAGAAGAAATCATCACAACCGAAACGGTCGAAAGCGAAACTCCGGTCGTCGCTCAAGAAGCGCCCGCTATTAGCGTAGCGGCAAACGCGGAAAAGAGCGAAAAGGCTGAAGCAACTCCCGTTAAATCGGAAATGGAAGCGGCTTTCGATAAAATCAGACCAAGTAAAGATTTGCACGTAGGGCAGATAGTCAAAGC